>CANHCW010000008.1 GCA_947459165.1 Flavobacteriales bacterium | reverse complement strand
TTGGGCGAGATCCAGTTTGCCATTGAAAAAGGCCCGAAATGTAAATTCACCTGCTTCGGCAGGCCTTGCTCCGGCGTTAAACAGTGCCTTCAGCAAACGATGAACGATGTACTCTGATCCATGCACACTGAACTCCACAGTATCATCACCCGTATAGGTTTTTGGCCCTTTAAACACAACTGCCAGAGCTTCATCGAAAGAACCGTCTGCATCCACAAGATTGCGAAGATGGGCTGTGTGAGAATTACAATCTGAAAGCGGCCTGCTCACGACTTTGTCCGCTACCGTCAACGCCCCGGGGCCACTAATGCGCACCACAGCGATAGCGCCGCTTCCCGGTGGGGTGGCTCTTGCGGCAATAACATCTTCTCGGGACAGCACGCTGCAAATTTAGGTCATAAAAAAGCCCCGCCGATTGGCGGGGCTTTCCTTATTTCATTCAGGGATTATTTTCCAGCCCTGATCAAGTTTACAGAACCGGTTACAAACTTCTGATCTCTGTTACGGAAGCGATAGGTCAACTGATAGAAGTAAGTTCCTTCAGGCACCTCAACACCGGTGTTGTTCACCTTGCCGTTCCAGCGAACTTTGGGATTATCACTTTCGAATACCCTTTCGCCCCAACGGTTAAAGATTTTCAACTGGAAGAGATCCTGGCCTTGGATAGGAACATTAAATTCATCATTCTTACCATCACCGTTTCCGGGGGTAAATACATTCGCCAGATAGATGAACAAGTCAACTGTTACCTGTTTACAAATGGTATCCACACAGCCGTTAGAGCTCTTGGCAATCAGACAAACCCAGTATTTACCGCTACTGTCGTATGTGTAGCATACTTTTTTATCAGTGCTGTTGCTCTGTTCGAGGAAAATCTTGGGTACAGAATTCTTAATGTCATTAGCATGCGAGAAGCCCCAACGCCATTGTGTTCCGTTCACATCTGTTCTTGTGAAACAGAAGTCGGGTTTGCCACTGGAATCGATGTCGAAATCAGCTTTAACTGAATCTACCAAGAATGTGAGAACCACGGGCGGTGAAGGGCACCAGGGTCTTGGATGCGATCCGCTATAGAAGGCCTCATGCGTTACCCTGTAAGTTCCCGATTTGGAGAATACCCGTTTATAATTCTTGCTTGTAACGGTGATTGTGTCAACGCTACCGGTACTCAGGTTTTCAAAGGTCCACTTGAAGGACTTGAAAATTGTATCTGAATTGTCCACGAACTCATTGGTATCATTCGGGCAAATAGCAGGTTTAATGATAGAACCTCGCACTGTATCTCTGCGAATTACATTCACAATAAATGCCGCCTGACCACCTGCTGTATCGGGGAAGGTAGCAGGGCAGAACTTACGAATATTTGGCGGTACTATAAGTGAGTCGTACTGTTCCAGGAATATAAAGAAACGACCGGGTTTGTTATAGGTATGGGTAATTGTCTGATCTTTTTTGTTGGTCAAAGCTCCGTCACCGAAGAACCAAGTCCAGTCGGCGCTGGTGCTGGCACTATCAGTCAGGTTGGTGAACCTCACGCTGTCACCCACGCAGATCGACACTTCCGTTCCTGCAAAATCTTTGAACTCGAATTTGGGACGGGGTCCGGGTATTTTAATCCAGCGGCTAATGGTATCATTACAACCTTGATCGGTTTTAACCAAAATCTGTACTTTGAACCAACCATTGCGGGTGTATTTATGAGCTATACGGGGAGGAAGCAGCGCCTGAGATGAATTAGCCCGTTTAAACAGGTTATTCTTGTTATCACCCCAATCTATGTAATATTCACGGATGAAGTCACATTCAGTGGGTTGAACACCGTTACAATTCTTGATTGCCCAGTTGCAAGGATCGAACAACTTGGTACTGTCGAAGAATTCAATTACGGAGTTACAACTTGGAACAGTCAGATCCAATTTAAACTTGGCATCCAAACGGCTGATGAACAGACGCTTTGTAACTGTGTCTTTACAACCGGTAGAATCCTGAACTGCCATACGGAACACATAAACACCTGAATCGTTGCGGTAGTACAATGTGTTGGGGTCGATAGGACCGCCACCCAAGGGAACCCAAGGGTTTGCTCTGCTACCCACACCGGTTGCGCCCCATGGAGCACCACCAAAAATGGTAACAGATTTGGTAGGATCGTCATCGCGTTTGTTCCAGTCCCAGCGGGTGAATCCTTCGCGATTTTTGAAACCGCTGACAATATCAAGCTGTCTTTGAGGATCGAGCCAGTAATCGTATGTATCCCATGTACCAAAGTTCAAAGGATCGGGATGGAAGTAACGCAAGTCAGGTTTGGCTCTCAAATTGGCTGCCTGATCCTGACAAATGGTAGAATCAGGAAGTTCCATACCTGCAGCGAAACCAACAATCACGGGGTAGGCGGCAAAATCATCACACTTGCCGTTGGCAGAAGTCATGCTGATGCTTGCCAGGTGATAACCGGCCCAGGGTGAACGGAAAGTGTATGCACGAAGCCACTTATTGCCGCGATTAACAGAATCAAGCGGGCGAATGTTGGTATCTCTTGGGTGGATAATCTTTTTGAAGTTGGGATCGGGGCGCAGATAGAATTTAATAAAGCGACCGAAACCATTGGTATCAATACAACCCAATGCTCCGGTGGCAGGCTGCCCAATTACACCCTGGTTGTTCCAGATCATACGGGTAATTTGGGCAGGATCAACTGCAAATGGATCGAATCCACGGGCTTTCAACCTTTCTTTAATTCTATCCCACACAGCTGACACATCGGCGGCAGTATCCCACTTGCTGATAATTGCTGTAACAATGGTATCAGGTGTGATGTCTTCATTTTTTCCATGTTTTCCATCTACCCAGGAAACTCTGCGGTCAGTACGGGGATCATCCTGCCAGTCATTTGAACAAGGCAACTGCTCGGGACGAGTTAGGAAACGGCTTTGAACCATGTAGTTGTATATCTTTTTGGTTCCGGAGTCTTTCAAATAAACACCTCTGTAATAATCTTCCTGAATTTGATATGACCACTGCTTGCTATAGTAAGGACTTGCGTTACCGGTAGCAAATTCCCAGCGTAGGGTTTTTAAATCATCTGTGCGGGTTTTGTTTGCGATAATGGGTCTTACAACCACAGAATCCATTTTGCATATTTTACGAATTCCGGCTGAATTAGCCTTTGGAATTACCACTTCAAAAGCAGGATCGATCAGTGGGAAACAAGCAAACTTGTCGTAGTACTGAGTGTCGGCACACAAGGGGGGATCTCCCACTGTTCCACCTTTTTTCACGCCATTACCTACAATAATGCCCACTGTAATGCAACCTTTGGGATCGCACACTTCGGAGGCACTGTATTGTTTTGAGAATCTTGAAGGCGGATTGCTCGCAATCTGATAACCCATGTAGGGCATTCCGGGAGGCCTTCCACCAGGTATCAAACCGGAAGTAAGTGTAGTCCAGGTTGTGGGTTTGCAGAAAGTATCATAGTTAATACCTACATAAGAGAAAGTACAACCGGGTTTGAGATCACTTAGAATGAAAGTAATACCATAAGATGGGTTTTTGCCACCCAAACATTCGATAGCGTCTTTTACCAAACCTGATCCAACACCGCCTGCATTGGCATGCAGCATGGATAACTGCTTGATGGCTTCAGAAGTACACTTTAGCGGATGACAGGTATCGCCATGCCACAGTCTAACATTGTTACACTGAGGTATGGTTGCATAGTATAATTCTCTCCAGCGCTTGTAGCTGATGAGATAATCAGTACCCGGCACACCGGCGGGGGTTCTTTTGAATACACTTACTACTCTGGGGAATTCACCTTTTTTCTGGCGAAGTCTCAGCAAAGGAGCAGGAAGTGTATCTTTTTTCAGGAACACAGTAAACAGGAAACGGAATGAATCTGTTTTGCTGGTCAATCTGATCACCTGACGGGGAGCCAAACTAATGGTTTTGGGACCAATGTGGCGGGTATAAGGACCACCCTGTGGGCCAACGAAAGCGGTATCGCCGGTTTTAAGTGATACATCCACATTATCTGTAATGAACCTTTCAGCTGGTCCGCGAACACCTTTTTCCCAAAGGTAGGTTTTGGTTTTGTTTTTAACATATTTACCCTGATTCGCCAGAATGCTGTCACCCTGGCTCTTGGGTACAACCAGCATGGTATCTTCAATTACAAAGAATGAATCTGAAGGCCAAACATTGATTTTCTTACACAATTTGATGTTTTCAATGAAAATGGCATCTTCCATGGGTGCATTCTTGAAATCAGAAAGCATCACCAAATCCCAGCTCTTATAATAGTGGGTAGGAAGTGAATCATTGCTAAACTGACAGTTTACATTCACATTCTTGTTATTCAAACGGTCAGTGGTACATCTTGGCGCATAAGAATCTCCAAAATCCCAAACCCTTACAGCGCAAACACGCTGTCTGAACAGGGGATCGACAAAACCTCTAGGTCTTACCCAAGTTTGGTTATTGTCGAAAACATGCCCCATGTGAATGTTGCCACAGCACTTTTTGAATGTACTGTCATCATTCCACATATTCTTATCGTTATGATAGAACTTAGAGAAGTTCTTGAAATGCACGGTATCCTGAACATCTTTAGGACACTGGAAAACTTCATATTCCGCAATTCTGTTGAATGGTATTTCAATGGTACTTTGAGGACCCAGAATCATGATGGTATCGTAAATCACCTTGTTTCTGATACGACCACCGCAGTTTACTGCATAGGTAAGTTTTATCTGGTAAGGACCCAGTCCGGTGAAAGTATGAGGGGGTGACCAAGTTCTGTTATTGGTATTCTGAGGTCCTGAGGGTGGATCACCAAAATTCCAGAGGAAACCGGTCGCACCAAAAGGAATTTGGTCTACGGTAAATTTAATTTCAGGATCAGAAATACAGGTTGAATCCCGATCTGCAAGAATGGTCGCTTCTGATTTCACAACTTCCGCAGAGGCCTTGATGGTGAAGGAGTCTTTACAGCCATCAATGGTTTCAATAACCATTTTGATATCGTAAATACCCTGCTGACGGTATTTTTTCCTGATAACCGGTCCCCATTGGTTACCGGTGGTACCATCTCCCCAGTTCCAGGTGATGCTTTTAACCTTGTTTTGGCTGATTCTTGATATATTGGTAATAACTGCCTCTACAGAATCGCAATCGCGGGGCTTATTACTTGTGAAAGCAGCGCCGATTTTCTCTCTGATTTTCGCTGCACATTTCACGGTATCGGCAACTGTACAACCATTATCGTCTTCGTATTCAACAAACATATCGAAACAGCCACCGCGTTCATCCTTAACCTGGAAGCAGAATTGCTGAGGCATGGTGGGATTCTTAAACTCAAACAACTGACCATCACCAATCACATACTTGATGTTGCGGATTTTGGAGCCGTTTGAATTCTTGGTTGAATCCCAGTAGCAGAAAAGGTTCTTTTCAAAACACTGTTCCGGCTGACTAATCAACTTCAGATTCACCTTAGGGCTGGTTTTAATGTCCAGTTTCAAAGTTGCTGTACATTTCGTTCCATTGATGGTGGTGACATAGGTAATGGTTTTGGTACCTGCAGACTTGAATGCGTAATTCACATTCTTTTGTGTTGCGGTGTTTTCACCATTAAAATCCCAGTCGTGGGTAGTACCCGAGTTCGACCCATAGAAAGAAATGGGTGAACCTACGCAGGGAGAACCACTCCACACAATGGTACACTGCGCTGTGGCCTCAGCAGCAAAGAACAATGCTGCCAAACTGAGCCAAAGCGTTCTGAATTTGTATGTTATACCTTTCATAGATAGTTTTTTTCCGTTTTTGCGGAAGCGTCAAAAATATAAAATTTTCGGGAAATCACCGAATTTTTACGCTTCACAATATTGTTTTTTTCCTTGTTCAATATGAATCGAGACGATTTTTTCATTTTTCAGGTTGCTTCGTTACTGCAATTATTCCTCTCCCCGTTTAAGCAAAACCGACTTACGAACTGTTTTCCAGTTTGCCGAACCAACTGTTTTATAGCTTAGAACCACGGTATACACACCGGGTTCACAATCAATGAATCCGGCCTTTCCGTTCCAGCTGGTTTCGGGGGAAGAACTCATAAACACCTGACGATTGAATTTATCAAAAACCAGGAGGTTGTAACCGCCTACAGGGCCAATACCCACCTTCAGATCATCGTTAATTCCGTCGGCATTGGGTGTGAGATAATCCGGGATAAACAGCATCGTTTCGGGCGATTCAGACTGCACAACAACCACGGTCCTTGCCGTATCATCACAACCCTGAAGGTTTTTGGCTTTTAGCGACACGAAGTGAATGCCCCCTTTCCCCTCAAAACTGTATTCGAATTGAGCACCACCCCTGATGGTTTCGCTGCTATTAATATTCCAGTAGCACGATTCACTTCTGCCATTTGAGGTGAACCTCCATTTGCTTTGTCCCAGCGCCTCAACGGTTATATGAAGCGAATGAACGCATTGCAATGCCGCCTGTTGCCGCGAATCTTGGCCTGAAACACCTGACTTGGTTTCGATTTGTTTAGTTGCAGAAAGAACTTCCAATTTTTCATCACTGAACCCTGCATGTTGAATTTTTGGCTCAATGTAGTCAGCCGCTTCTGATTCAACAGGCAGGGAACTCATTTTACCCGCAATGTTCAAGTTTCCCGTGTTTGAATTTTTTTCAGGGACAACCTGTCTATTTTCCGGTGATTGATTATAAAATTCCGGCTGTTGATTTTCACTTTGTTTGATTCCCTGTTTCCCTCCCTTCACTTCCGAAGCAAGCGTTGCCGTAGGTTTTGGTGACAAGTACAGATAAGCACCGGTGGCTAAGCTGAGCACTGAGAGGCCTGTCCAAAGCCAAATTGATTTAAACCAAACGAACGATGTTTTTACTGCAGTGGCAGACGACATTCCTGAACTCACAGACTCCCACACACCTGCGGGGGGGTCAATTCTGGCGTTGTCAAGCGCCTTACTGAAAATTTGGTCAATATGATTCAGTTCTTCACTCAATGGATTTATCGGAATTTAAAACAAACGCCTGCAGCATTTTGCGGGCTTTAAACAACTGCGTTTTGCTGGTATTCTCGTTGATTTCCAGCATTTGAGCAATTTCTGCGTGACCATAGCCTTCAATTGCGAACAGGTTAAAAACGGTTCGGTAACCTACAGGCAATTTTTGCAGCAGGTTAATGAGGTCATTTGCTCCCATTTGAGAGAGCACGCCGGCTTCAGCGCCAAGGTGGGTAAAATTGTCTATTTCCTCGGCGTAAGGCTCAATTTTGAGTTTTTTATTGAAATCGAGGCATGTGGTCACTGCAACGCGCTTCAGCCATCCTTCAAAAGAACCTTCGAACCGGAATTTATCCAGTCTGTCGAACACCCTGATGAAAGCTTCCTGAAGCATGTCTTTTGCGTTATCGGGATTGGCGGAGTAACGGAGGCAGATGGCAAACATAACAGGAGAATATTTTTTATACAGCTGGGTTTGCGCTTTTCCGTCCTGCCTGAGACAGGCCTGCACCAAATCCTTTTCTGTAATATCCACTGTTATTGCCATTCAGTCTCTTCATGGAGTCCGCAAATCTTCAAATAAGAAGAATTTTAGGTGTTTGCGGTTGCCCGGGCTATAAAAAAAATATTCAAGGGTTAATTGATGCAAAAAAAACATCCCTTAGAATTAATCTGCTGAACGGATGACCCTGCTGAATTTGAAAGATAAGTCAGACAGAATGTATTTCGGCTGTCCGTTTCTTTCAAGCTCGTAATACGCGCTATTCAAATGGTTGTAGATATTTTCAATTTTACCGGGATGAACAATTTTGGCAAACCTGGAAACAAATTCTTTTTCCTGAGTGCTAAGTCCGCTTCTTTCAGCAAGAATCTCCTGTACTGCCACTGCGCGCATGATTTCCATGGCATAACCAAAGAAACCCTTTAGGACTTCCCTGCCTTCACCACTGAAATTGTCGGCCCATTTCAACGCTTCGTTCAACCTCAGGGCATAACACATATTCATCCATTCACGAAGGGGTTGTAAAAACACATTTTCAGTAACATTCAACAACTCTTCGGCTTTAATCATGCTTCCTCCCGACATGAGGGCCGTTCTGTCGGCAGATTCCTGATCCAGGCCCTTGGTTTCTTTTAAAAATCGGCTGATTGCCTCGTCTTCAATAGGTGGAACCCTGAGAATTTGCGATCGGGAAAGAATGGTACTCAGCACCCTGTTGGTATTGGTTCCAACCAGCAGAAACAATGTATTGTCAGGTGGTTCTTCAATGAATTTGAGTAAAATATTACCCTGAGCTCCGAGGTATTCAGGCAGCCACATTAACAGAATTTTTTTGCCGCCCTCAAATGCTTTCATCGATAAATTCCTGATGATTGCGCGACATTCCTCATTGGTAATATTACCCTGTTTGTTTTCAGCACCCAGTTTCAGCATCCAGTTTTCATAACTGAAATAAGGGCTTTGAATCAGTGTGTTTCTCCAGTCGGTGTAAAAATCGGGGGTTCCCTGTTTGTTTTTCAGATTGGGCACGGGGAAGGTATAATGCACATCCGGGTGGGTGAACGAAGCCATTTTGATACATGAAGGACAGGCTCCACAGCTATCCGAATCAGTGCGTTGAGAGCACAATGTAAAAGTAGCGTAAGCCAGTGCTAATGCAAGATTTCCTGAACCGGGATCACCAGAAAAAAACTGCGCGTGAGGCACTTTTCCGCTACGGCATCCATTGAGCAATCGTTCTTTCAGGGCCTGTTGACCCACTACGACCGAGAATTTCATACTAAACTATTCTCCTTGTTTTATAGCCCCTCACAAACAGGTATGCACACACTGTAAAAACGAGTAAGGCAATAGCCTGACTGTGACTTAAAAGGCCGTTCAATACAAAGCCTCTTTCCTCATCTCCCCTGAATCGTTCTGTAAGAAAGCGCCCCAGGGCGTAGACCATTCCGTATGTAAGAAACAACTGTCCATGAAACCATTTTCTCTTTTTATACAGCAACATGATTGCAATGCTGCCGAAAACAATCGCAGAATCCCACAACTGTGTTGGGTAAAGCGGGGTATTGAGAGGCTCGGCGCTGCACAATTTATTGGTAAACACAACTCCAAAATGCTTGCCTGAAGGCAAACCATAACAACACCCGGCCATAAAACAGCCAATTTTGCCAAATGCATGAACAAAGGCACCTGAAACACCTACCACATCAAATCCTTGCCAAACACTGATGTTTTTGGTTCGAAACCACCATATTAAAACCGGAACAGTGAGTAAAAATGAGCCGTAAAATACAAAACCGCTGCTCAGTCCTTCGAACAGTTTAGATGGTTCATTGAGATAAACACCCGGATTTTCTAGGTAAAAGAAGAGTCGGCCGCCAACAAATACCGATGCAAAGCACCAAAGGAAAAGGGAACTTACATCTTCTGAATTCAGACCCAGTTTTTTCAGGTTGATCAGGGCATAAACATACCCTGCAATCACCCCAATCAAAATCATAAAGCCATAACTGTAGAGGGTGATAGATCCCAATTTAAACAACTCGGGGTGCATAGTACAAAAATAAGGATTCGGACAATTACCCTATCAGAAAATTTCTGATACTGGCGCACATTTCTGCCAGTTCTTCCTGGCCGGGCTTGAGTTTGGGTTGCGTAAAATTAATATCTCCAACCGAGTTCATTGGAACTAGATGAATGTGCGCATGCGGAACTTCCAGTCCAATTACAGCAATGCCAACCCTTTTGCAGCCGGTGGCCTTTTTGATGGGTTCAGCCAGTTTTTTCGCAAAGAGCCACAGTCCAGTGTATTCCTGTTCCGATAAGTCAAAAATCAAATCGGTCTCATTTTTGGGAATGACCAGAACATGTCCGGGGACCAAAGGCATGACATCCAGGAAAGCGAGGTAACGATCATCTTCCGCTATTTTATGGCAGGGAATTTCCCCATTAACAATGCGGGTGAAAACGCTACTCATTCTTAAATGGTTATATCGAGTATTTCGAGTTTAACCTTCCCTGCGGGAACGGCTATTTCCACAGTTTCGCCTTTTGTTTTGCCTAAAAGACCGGAACCAATGGCACTTTTCACACTGATTTTATTTTCCTTAAGATTGGCTTCTTTTTCGCTTACCAACTGATAAACCGCCTCTTTTCCAACATTGTGGTTCAATACTTTCACTTTGCAAAGAATGGCTACTTTGCTGGTATCTATTTGAGAACTGTCAATCACGCGTGAATTGGCTACCAGGGATTCCATCTGTCTGATCTTGTCTTCCAGATGTCCCTGTGCTTCTTTGGCCGCATCGTACTCTGCGTTTTCACTCAAATCGCCTTTATCTCTTGCTTCAGCAATGGCTTGGGTTATACGGGCTCTTTCTTCCGTTTTCAGAAAATGGAGTTCGTTTTTAAGCTTCTCCAGACCTTCTCTGGTAAAATACTGTATCTCACTCATGGTTTGTATCTTTATGGGGTTAAAAAAAACATTGCACCTATGACTTCATGGGTGCAATGTTGCAAAGTTAAAGTTAAAATTTTAATTCGGCTATCTTACTCGTTGCCTCCAAGTCCAATTCGCAGACCAAAGGAATGGGTTCCGTTAAAAGGATTGGTTGCTCTGTAGCTGTAATCGATTGAAACAAGGTTGCTGTTTGTTTTGATATCATAGCTCAAACCTGCGCAAAGTCCGGTGAATGCACTGGTTCTGTTTTCTTTGTCAAAAACACCCTTTTGATGCACAAAACCGCTTCTTACAGAAATAAAGTTTTTGTAAGTGTATTCAAGTCCAAGTGTTGTTTGATTAGCACTGAAAGCAAAATTGGTAAAACCAAAACCCACAGTGAGTTTGTTGTTGTACAATTCGCCCTTATCCAATCGGATATCGTAGGATCCACTGATATTGATGAGTGAAGGCAATTTGATTTTATCCACTTTGGATTGCAGGGTTTTTTCAAATGTTCCATTCTGAAGGGTTGCTTTATAGCTCAAACCCTCACCACGGTGCACCATATCGGGACCAATGTTCTTCAAAGAAATTCCGAATTTTACATCATTCTGCTTAATCTTGTTCGAAGTAGGGCGAAGTGTGCTTGAATATTGCACACCGGCATCTATGCTCATGCCCATGGCACGGGCATCGGGAATACCTTCGTTTACGGCACGAACAATCAGACCTGCCGAGATATTGTTACTGAAGGCCTTGCTGTAAGCCAAACCTATGTTGGTCATGTTCACACGGTAGGTTCCGATGCCACCATAAGGGTTTTGCTCGGTAGTAATATCAATAGGTTTGATACCAAATTGCATTACGCTGATGCCAAAAGTACCTTTATCGCCATCTCCAATTTTCTGTGCGAAACCAAAGTTGTTGATGCCAATGCCTGAGCCAACAAGCCACTGAGTGCGGTTAAAAGCCATTTCTGTGGTGTGCGCGCTTCTGTCGAGACCGGCAACATTCATATACATTGCTTCAATTCCTGAAACGCCGCCACCATTGGCCCAGCCCCAACCGCTGCTTCTTGCCCATCCATTAATGGTAAGCTGAGCTGCACCTGCCTGCCCTTGCCTTTCAGGGTTTCCGGCAGAAAGTTTCATTGTGCTTACTGCCAGAATGGCTGACAGGATTGCTATATTTTTTTTGTTCACTGAAGTGTTTTTTAAGAGTTATTCAATTAATAAGAATCCAAATCGATAGCCTGCATGATGCCATACCAGCGAATTATTTTTTCGCCAAGCCCGGGTGCTTTTACATGTATAAGATACAGGCCCGAGGAAATAGGCACATTGCTGGCATTTTTCAAGTTCCACTCATAATAGGTGTTTTCATCAGCCTTATCCACTTTGCGAATGAAATTACCTGCCATATCGTAAATTGTAATGGTACAAGTTGGTGGCAGGTTGGTAATTTTAACCCTACTGTCAATCGGACTGTTTTCATACTCACTGTAAGCTCTGTATGGGTTTGGAACGATGTTCACCAGATCCAGACTTTTCTTGCCAACTTCTTTATTGATTGTTGGGGCAATTTCACCACCATCAAAACTATACATGGGCAGAGATTTGTTCAGATTTGTTCCTGTAGCGAAAGAAGTGTAGGCTTTCTGAATATTGATTTTGAATTTCACCTCGGTGGGCGGAACACCATCTGCCATAGTGTATCCTGGTGCCATGTAGGTTGGAATAACATACATTATCTGGCTAAGCAGTCGCCTCTTTTCAATGGTGCTGGCAGTATTCACCAAACCATCTCTAAAGCGCTGGAAGTTGGCATCATCATCTCCGAAGTAACGCTTACCCAAAGTTGTCCTGTTCGGCCACGATGCACCGGTACCAAACACATAAATGAAGTGTTTGCCGCCAATGGCAGGGTAATTGCCATTGTCGTTGTAAACCGCCGAAGTGGGGTTCCAGATCATGTCTTTTCCGTTTTCGCCGGCAAGGTAACTGTCTTCACTGAACGCCAAACATAATCTTTCACCGGTTTCCATGTTAATTGCATAACCCGGGAACCAGCTTAGGCCGGTACTCGATTCAGGGTTAAGATTTCTATCACGGGAAATGCCCGCCCTTAGACTAAACTTATTAATCTGACCTTCGTTGCTGTTTTTCAGCTCGTCATCCGCCATTTCAATAACGGGACAGCGGGTCCATTTTGACCTGTCTTTGGTGATAACCAATTCTATACTTGCCAGTTCCGACAGGGGATTATCCAGAATACCATTGCCCCACCATGCAAAACCATAGGTGTTTTGACCGGTTGTTGAACTGTATTTCTCGCGGGCAGTAAGTGCGTAAGGAGCAATTCTGCCATTCCACAAACGCTGAAATGCTGAACCCGGATCGAGGGCCCCATCATTGGGCGTTGATGTAAAAAAGGAATGGTTAAATCCGTTGAAGGTTGCTTCTCCGCGACCGGCTGTTCCTGAACGAATCCAATTCGGCCAAAGCATTCCTTGCGTAGCAGCATCATTATCGGCAACGGCTGTAAGCCACTGTTTTCCATTGTCTTCCCAGGTTACTTCAGCATTGATAAAGCTGTTTGAAGGATCGGCAGCGCTATTTTCACCCGGATTGAATACCTGATTGATTTCGATGCTCAAACCCCAGTCGGCAATGTTTGCAGCTGCATTGGCATTGGCAAAGAAACGACCTTTGTTTTTGGCTGTATATTCTAATTTTCTACCCTGCATCACCTCAAACTTCGTGCTGAGAGTTGTATCTGAACTGATAGAATCACCGGTTGTTTTGTTTACCAGTACCCAGTAGCTGTTGCGGTTCATTGAATCGCGAAGGCCGGCTGCTGAAGTAGCAGTTCTTTCTCTGAAATACAGTTCAAATTTTGCATTTGGAACTTTCAACGGATCGACAACTTTAACTTTTACAGGGCCAAAACCGCCCATGTAAGTGGGTGCAGAAGCTGTGCCATTGGCCAAAATATCGTTGATGGTTTCCTTGGTGAACTCGAGAACATTGCCACCATTTCCACGACCTTCAATACGGGTTAATTTGGGTCCGCTGCCATATCCACTGTTTAGCTGAGTTCCGAAATTTTCTGGATCATTTCTATGTGGAACAGCTCTGTAAACTTTGATGTTTCTGCGACCTGCAAGGAACTGAGTGGGATCGTTTGCCAGCGGATCATCTGATAAAATGGCATACGACAGAACCATGTAGTAATAAGGTTTAAAGTCAACCAAAGAGGTGTTGGAGCTTGTTGCAAACAAATCATTTTTGATACTGTACGAGTGCTGAATGCCTTTGTCGGCGCCATCCACTTTTTCAACCGGAATCAACGCGGCCAGTTTTGGATCATAAACTTTATTGATGATTTGTGCTTTGTTGTTCTTGATGTCGCACTGGAAGAGCAAACGGGCTTTGTCAATATTGTCGAGATCACCGGTGTTCACAGTAGCGTCCTTCAATTGATAAATCATGTAACCTTCAAAACGATAGGTTTTGGTATTGTTGTTTGCGTCCTTGTAAGTTTCCTGATAAGCCTCAACCTTGTTGCTTCCAGTATTGAGAAGTTTCAGCACAAGTTCCTGATTTAACTCTTGAATTTCAACATCGGGAGCATTGGGTCCGTCCAGAATTTTGAATTTGTTGTTGAAAAGAACCTGAGCTTTATCACTGGCAAGTTGCAACAATCGAAGTGAACCTGTGCCCAAGCATGGCGAACCTGCACCTCCGCTGGTGGTTCTTGCCCAAACTACACCCACAGTGATGCGTTGAACCTGGCCTCTTTTCAATTCGAAAGGACCAGTACTTTGAATGAATCGACGGTCTCCGGGTTTATTTCCGCTTGATTTTTCATCCCAGCAACTTCCTTGAAAATCAGGATCTGTTGAAGCAGGGAACATATATTTTGCAGGCAAACTACCGCCAAAACCTGTTCCTCCACGGGTTACATTCTGACCACCGAGCCATTTACCTTGCAGCAGGTTATAGAATTCTATACCCTGTTCCGGGTTTCCACGAATGGGATCATTGTCGTTGTTGTAATACATAAAGTGGCTCAGTCCAAGCTGATTTCCCGCTGTATCTGTAGGGCCCTCGAAATAGTCAACCCCTACTGTAGGAGGATTCAAACCATACCCCAATACGCCTTCATCGTCGTCGTCACCATTGTAACAATAACCCAAGCTTCTTCCCACATCACAACCCACATAGTCGTCTGCATAGTTACCCAAATCGGCATCTACCCACTGACCCATGTAACAATCGTTGAGTGTTGTGAAGCCACGGTTAATGATTTTGGTGCTGTAGAAGGTCATGTTGTTCACTTCATCATTGGTAGCAAAAGCAAAAGCTGTTGTTTGGCACTCAACTCCGATGGGTTGTGCCTGTGTTTCAGAGTGAATATTACCACGATCGTTGAACACCCACCATATAAACATATCGGGTTGTTTATCTACTCCATTATCCCCGACAGGACGGCGTTCATCAAGCACAGGGTGCTCGCCATTTTCAGGTTCATACAAACCATCGCCATCGATATCCTTAAAAGGAGCCAAATAACGGGCTTCGTTGCCTGTTCTAACAGAACGATCATATCCGGCAGGCCATTCTCTGATATCGTTAGACTGACTTATGTATTTGCTCTCTTCAAATTGTTCCAGATCATCGCGGGTTACCTTCCACATTCTATCGTAATTTTTACAACGAACAGGATCAGTTGATGCAGTAGTAGTATCCAAAGGTCCCGGCCAAAAATCGGAACCTCTCTGACGGTAGGTCATGGCGGCCAATTTCAAGCTACCGCCGTTGTCTTTTCCACCAATCCAAATGGCACCCGAGAATAGGGCGTGTTTGCGCACTGCATTGGGATCGGTGACTTTGGGAACTTCGTACTTGGGGTTGTTTAAATCCCACCACATATCTCCGCCATTCAGCAGTTTTGTGCGCACATTGTTAATATCAAGGTCGGCACTGGTTGATGCCGGTTCGCAGGTATTGGCGAACATCATAGCCCGATTGTCTGAACCTGAAAATTTGCCTCCGTTCACAACAGGTCTGGCTGAAATGGTTCCAGCTGCCACTGCCAGGCACCACATTACAATTTGTTTCATACCATTCTTTTTCATCTTTCTTCTCTTTTTATATTTTATCTGAACACGATTTTCTTAGTTAAACTCCATCCTTACAATCAATCGAACTGTTCTTGGCCCCCCGAGCCTGCCGGTGTTGGAGTTAAGTAAAATTTTATACAAGTCGGTGTAACTCTGCGCATCAATTTGATTGCGAACGAGCAGTTGTCCCTGCGGTGAGTTCAGGAAGCCATCGTCCATTGGCTGACCTGTATATGGAAACACACTGATTATATTTCGTGTATTCAGCAGGTTATTGCACCAAAGAGCAACATTCAGCATAAGGGGATTTTTTTCTTCTTTTCCATTCTTACCACCTCTCTTCAACTTGAATGACTTGGTAATGTTGAGGTCAAGTATATTTTGCCATGGCAAACGGGCTCCAAATGGAATTCCTTTGATCTGGGCGCGATCAACAGCACCGATTTGAACGGGGCGGGTGGTGGGAGTGTAAGGTGCACCACTGAGGGCGTTACCTATTATACTGAAGCTGGTGAATTTGAAAATTTCCTTGCCCCACAACACAGGACCCGTGTAAAGATTCTTTTTACCTACACGACCACCCATCCAGGCCCAAGTTGCTTGAGCTTTCAGAGTATGACGAATATCGAGTTCTCCCAAGGGAATTACATTTCTCAAATTAGGCTGGTTGCTGGCAATCAGCGTTTGCTGAGAATTGATGTTTGAACCGGTTCCATCGGCAAATTGCAGGGCGTAACTCATAAACAAAGACATGGAACCAATGTCTTCCGCTGAGAAAGAGGCTCTGAAACCTGTGATGGTTGCAAAATCAATGTTGCGATAAGTGCTGTAGGTAACAGGGAAACCTTGTGCTATTTGATACAAACCAAAGTCATTGCGAATTTCTGAGTAAGAGGCGGCCATTTCAATAGCCCTGTTCTTCTTTTTGCCAAAAAACTGCTTGTAACCCACTTCGTAATCCGTTTTGAGCCTGCTTTGAAGCGAACCATTTGAAATGGTTGAACCCTGACGGTTTTTCAGGTAATACAGTTCGTCGATTGTAAGGAAAGAAGCTCCACTATTAGGTCTCTGTGCGAGTACATCATAACTTACATAGAAAGTTTTACGACCGGGCTCCAGCGGGAAACTGAACCAAACACGGGGAAGGAAATTAACAATTGGAGTAAAATCAGTCAAGGCATCCTTACCCAAAACAAGGCTATCGGTATTGGTTGCTACCAAATAAGGGGCTATACGACCATTACTGGTTTGGTTGGCCAAAAATTCGGGGTTGCGCTGCTCACTGCCATCAGCATTGTACCAACGGTCACCATTTCTGTAACCCACAATGCGAGTCGGAGATTTCAGGTCATTCACATATACTTTGTAATCCGAACCAATGTTTTCAGGATGCAAAACATCCAAGCCATTCATTTTGCTCACCTCTGCAGCCGTGCGGATGGGGTGAAGTGTGTAAGGATCTTTCAGAACATATTGGTTCGCATCGTATGATTCCATGCGAAGACCCAAACGGAATATCAGGTCTTTGAAATTAAACTGATCCTGCAGCCAAGCAGCCATGTAAACTGGCCTGAAAGCACCAATGGTTCTCTGCTCGGGATTATTCAAAAATTCTTCAATGGCAGGCTTTCTGTTAATTCTGTTGCCTTTGTGGTCATAACCAAAGTAACTTACATAGCCATTACCATTATTGAGCAGTTCATCTGCCGTGAACATATTGATGTTAAAGTCGCCGGGCTTATAGCTGTTGATATCAACAAATGTTTGATCATTGATTGGATTTCCGTAAACATCTCTGGCTCCCTGCGCAATCAGTTTGTTTCTGAATGAACGATCGAAATTGCTTTGGTTGGCATAGTTTACCAGACGATTGTAACGCACTGTGTCTGTGAAAACACCGTTGGCGTCATAGCTCAAAATCGGGTTTTCCCTATCCAGTTCAGAAATGTGTCTGTTCATCAACTGACCCATCAATATCCACAAACCATTTGCACCCAGACCGTAACCTCTTGAAACAAGCTGCTCATAATACAATCCTGCCTGAAGGTCGTGCGCTGCTCTTTCTCTACCACCAACCGTTTTGGGTTTAACCTGCATTTGTCCTTTTGCAAACAAGGAGTAGCGTTCATCCTGGTTTTTACTAAAACCATTTCCGTTCGTGCCCGGAGTAGCCCACAGTGAATAAACAGCACTTGGATTTAAACCGTTCATTATACCCTGACTGGCAATTACCGTGGAAGAGTTACGCACATTGAAACCTCTGCTTGCATAGTAATCATAAACATTCTGAGTGTACCTTGCCCTAATCGGGTTTAGATCACTTGCTTTGAAAGTCATCAAGGTATCGGCAAAGCCTACCTGTTCCCAGTAATTCCTTAACTGAACTACATTGCCGAACTGGTCGTAAACCACACGGGGCTGTTTGTTGGGATTTTGCTGTTGATCGTAGTTTGAGTAGGCAAATACGGGCGTAGGATAAGATTGAAATGTGCCGATATAACCATAGTCAAAAATATTATCAAGGTGACGATTGTCTCTGCTCATACCGCCCACATTCTGGTATTCGGCACGAACCGTATACCAGGCATTCTTGATGTTACTCTTGGGGTCGGTTTTGAAATTCTGAGTAAACATCAAATAGCTTCTGAAAACATAATCGTCTCTTCTTCCATTCTGATTAAAACTCATGATTTGGTTCGTAATGTTAACGCCTCCTACTCTTTGGTATTGAGCAAATGCGGTAATGTTGATCTGATTGTTGGGCCTGAACTCAAGCTT
This sequence comes from Flavobacteriales bacterium, assembly GCA_947459165.1. Classification (GTDB taxonomy): domain Bacteria; phylum Bacteroidota; class Bacteroidia; order NS11-12g; family UBA955; genus RGEC01. The sequence continues at coordinate 10,955 of CANHCW010000008.1, read as the reverse complement.
ACCTACCATGCTTGCCTGATATCCGGGTGAATTAGGTCTGGCTTTTACGAGTTCAAAATCATTTTCCCTAAGATAGGAGGACCTGTGAACAAAACCATTTGGTGTGATCACAAGGGGATTTTCTTCCAGATCCCGCAATACATCTTCTTTGGCTACATAAACACCTGTTCTGGTTGGAGCCCTTTCCTTAAATTGACCAACCAATCCATTCACCATAAAACCCAGTTTCATATATTCTTGAGTTTTTCCTTCGGCATCTTTGTACTTCTTTTTCCAAAGTGGCCCTGAAACCAAACCTTCAACGGTGTTGTATCCGAAAGGATCAAGTCCGGTTGATGTAATGCCCTCTAGCTTGGTAACAAGTTTGGATGTTGCACCGCGGGTTGTGTAGGAAAATGCACCTCCGGTTAAATCGCCATATTCTGCAGCAATACCTGCAATGTTCGCGGCAATTTGATCGGTGGCCAGTGTGGAAACAGCTCCACCGCCAATGGTGCGCATTCCATCAACATAATTACCATTACCATCTGAACGGGTACCTCTAACGGAAATACCCTGAGCTGTGTTGGTTACGCCTGCAATGGTACCCGTGATGGCGCCAATTCCGCGTTGTCCGCCGGTGAGAAGCGCTTTTTGAGAAACTACTTTTTCGTTAGAATTGTCTAAAATTTTGCCTTTCTTGGCGGCAGTGCTGATTTTTACTTCTTTAATGCCTTTAACTTCCGACATGGTAAAACGGAGGTCGTTGTTTTTGCCAATGGTCAATTCTACACCACTGGATTTTTCATCATTGTATCCATCCCTTTCCAAGACCACATCGTAAGTTCCCGGATCAAGTGTTTGAAATACGCAGTAACCGTCTTCATCTGTTTCACGGGTTTGAATCAGGACATTTTCCTTGAACATTTTCACCGTAACCTGATCCAATCCTTTTCCTGCTGCTGAAACCCTTACGCTTACATCAGCGAAACCTGTTTGGGCGTAAACCCCATTGAGAGATGCAAGGATGGCGATTAAGACTGCTAAACTTTTCAGTATTCTTTGCTTCATAGTGTTCTTTTTCATTCGTCGGAGTTATCCCTGCTTTGGTCGGGATTTTCAATTGGCAAGTTTACCCAAAAATGCAGGATTAAACAAACGAGATTTTAACAGGCATGCTTGTAATGAAGATTTTGTGACAGAAAACCACCTCCGAATCAAGAATCTAAGGGTAAAAACATGCCCTCAACTTGCTGCCCGGTTCGCGATTTTTATCGTTGGCAAAAAGCAACAATTTCCGAGGCGAGCACTTGTGAAATTCGCAGATAGCTTTCTTTGGTCCAGCCGCCAATATGCGGCGCAAGTAGGCATGCAGGGTGATTTTGCAAAACAGTAAACCACTTGTTTTCATCTTCGCCAAACCTATTAAAATCTTCACATTCCAGTACATCTGCTGCAAATCCGGCGATATGGTTTTTTTCAATAGCCACAGCCACATCGGCCGTTTTTACTACCTTACCCCTACTCAGGTTGAGTAAAACTATTTTCCTGACACAATTCTGAAGAAATTCTGAATTTATCATGAACTTGGTTTCTTGGGTTAATGGAACATGAAGTGTAATGATATCACATTCTTGCTGAATGGTCATCAGATCTGTTTCTTCCACCCCATTTCCACCAAAACCTGATTTGTATTTATCGTAAGCCAAAATGCGCATATTGAATCCGGACAGTTTTCGCGCAACGGCTGAACCTGTATGGCCAAAACCGATGATGCCAACGGTTTTACCACCAATCTCAGATCCTCTGTTTTCTTCTCTTAACCACAGTCTTTTTTTAACCTGCATATCGGCCCTTGCCAGGTTGTGCATCAGTGCCAGCAACATTCCAACTGTATGTTCACCAACGGCATCGGCATTGGCCCGGGCAGCATTAAAGCAGGCAATTCCCATTTTTGAGGCAAACTCTTCGTCAATATTATCCATGCCTGAGCCACCTCTGCCAATGAATTGAAGCGATTTACCTGCCAGAATGAGTTCCTTATCAACGGGTGTTTTACTGCGGATTACAAGCCCCGAAGCGCCCTCCTTCAAAGCTGTTAATATGTCTTCTCTGTTAATGTCCGGTTGGTAAGAAAACTGCAATCCTGCGGCCTGCAATTCTTCGATAAGCAGGGGGTGAAAATCGTCTGCAATCAGAATTTTACCCAAGTCGGTCAAAGGTATTGCTTCCTGTTTTTAATCCAGTTGCCTGATTCAGAGAGGACTGCAGACTGGGCCGCGGTTGCACTTTCGGGCTTACTGAAAAATGCAGCGGCAGCCATGGCAGCAGCCATTCTTTCCGTAATGGTGTTTTCAGCTGAAGCCAGGTTTTCGGGATCGAAATTTTTTGCGATGAAATGTGTATCGAAGTTACCTGCTAAAAAATCGGGGTGATTCAGCACAAAATGACCAAAACCCAGAGTGGTTTCAATGCCGGTAATGCGATATTCGTCAATGGCCCTTTTTAGCCGTTCTATGGCCGAATTCCTGTCTTCTCCCCATGCCACCAGTTTGGCAATCATGTTGTCGTAGTAAATGGGAATTTCAGCTCCGGCTTCCATACAATCATCAACACGAATACCCGGACCTTTGGGTATTGTGTAATCGCCCAAAGTACCCACACTGGGTAAAAAGTTGTTATTGGGGTCTTCGGCACACACCCTCAATTCGATTGCATGTCCAAGCATTTTCAAATCACTTTGAGAAAATGAAAGTGGCAAGCCGGCGGCCACCCTGATTTGTTCTTTCACCAAATCCAACCCGGTAATCAATTCGGTCACCGGATGTTCAACCTGAAGACGGGTGTTCATTTCAAGAAAATAGAAATTTCCATCATCACCCACCAGAAATTCCACTGTTCCGGCACCGCTGTAATGGCATGCCTTGGCAACATTTACAGCGGCTTCTCCCATTTTGTTTCTGAGTTCAGGGGTCAGCGCGCAACTCGGTGCTTCCTCTACCAGTTTCTGATGCCTGCGCTGAATGCTGCATTCCCGTTCAAACAGGTGGCAGACATTTCCATGGTTGTCGGCCATAATTTGAAACTCAATATGCCGCGGACCGGAAACATATTTTTCAATGAAAACACTGTCGTCGCCAAATGCGCTTCTGGCCTCGCTGCGCGCAGTATTCAATGCCTGTGAAAATTCATCTTCAGCGTACACCACCCTCATGCCTTTTCCTCCACCGCCCGCACTGGCTTTGACCAATACCGGAAAACCGATACTGCGGGCTATGTTCAAGGCTGCATCGTCATCGGTAATGGCAGAATTAATACCTGGAACCAACGGAACTCCATATTTCTCAACGGATTGTTTGCTGCGGATCTTATCGCCCATCATGTCCATGCTTTCGGGCGAAGGGCCAATCAACACAATTCCATTTTCTTTCAGCAGTCTTGCAAAAGTGGCATTTTCACTTAAAAACCCGTAGCCTGGATGGACGGCTTCTGCACCCGTTTTCTGAATCACTTCAAGTATTCTGTCTTGCCTGAGGTAACTGTCAGAACTGGCCGGACCACCTATGCAATAAGCCTCATCGGCGTAGCGAATGTGTAGGGCTTTTTCATCGGCTTCAGAATAAACTGCCACCGTTTTGATTCCCAGCTCGCGGCAGGTGCGCATTACCCTAATGGCAATTTCACCGCGGTTGGCAATCAATATTTTTTTAAAAAGGTTCATTCTGCTGATTCTGCAGGATTGTTCAGCATGGGAAGCTTAACAAACGCTTTTTCCGCTGCTCCAATAGCTCCCACTCCCCACCAGCCGCCATCGGCGGTAGCCACATAATGGGCAAATTGTCTTAAATTTTCGTATAGTGAAATGGCGAATGCCGAATCAAGCTTTGGAAAAACCACATTGAGTTTTGACAGCATATCGCTGAGGTAATTGTTTCTCTCTTCGGTATTCTCAGGCAGTGCGGCTATCATTTTTCTCATTTCTTCGGCTGCATTGTGGTCGAGGGTTTTATACAACTCTCTCAGTTCATAGCGTTCGCTGAAAGTTTTGGTGTGAATGAGCTCAAGGGTCCGGTTTTTCTCATCGCTATCGATGTGGCCGTCGGCACCGGCAATGAGCAATGATACATAAAGTGGCGCATTTAAAATCAGTACTTTTTCTTCGTCTGACAAGTTTTGGATGTGGTTCAACATTGTGTGATAAATCGGTTCTATTACCTTCGCGAAGGTAAAACAGAAACCGGCGGATGCAAAACCTATATATGCAGGTAAGCGGAATATTGAAGGGCGAACTGGCTTCAGACATTCGCAGGCCGGCCGTACTTGCGGCAGCCGGACTTCAGGTAATGGCGGTTTCCTTTCTGTGCTATCTGGGGAACACGAACATAGGACCCAAAGTTTGGAACAGTCTTTATTGGATTAGCCTGGTCTTTGGGGTGCTACAAGCCACAGGAAAAGCCTTTTTGCATACAGGTAAAAATCGGTGGATTTATATCAATCAGCTTGCCTCTCCGTTGGGACTAATTCTCGCAAAAACAATTTACACCTGGGCGATTGCCGTGTTTCTGGGAATGGCCAACCTTTTGGTATTCTCCGTGCTCATGGATTTTCCTGTATCACATGCCGCAGTTTACATCGGTGCCGTGACCTTATCTGTAATTGGTTTTGCAACAGTTTTCACCCTGATTACAGCCATAGCGGGCAAAACGCCTCAGCCGGGTTTTATTGCTCCTGTGTTGGGCTTGCCTGTTATACTTCCGTTTGTACTGGTTGGAATGCAAGCATCTTTGAAAGCGCTGAACCCTGTGCTGGTGAGTTCGGTTTATAAAGATTTAATGCTGCTGGGAGCACTGAACTTTTTGGTTCTGGTGCTTACATCCATATTATTCACGCCACTGTGGCGCGATTAGCGGTTGTAAATCAGTTTCTATTTCCAACCTTAGGGCTTAATCATGTCAGACATGATCAACACTGACTGATCGAGCCATGCATCCTTATTGTACGGTTTCATCCAGTCTTTGCGCTGGGCTTCCCTGGCGGCATCGCCATTAACGGCTTGCATATCTACCTTCAAAGGAGCTAAGGTTTTTTCAAGAGGTTTGAAAGCACTGTCGTTGTACTTTTTGTCTTCTTCTTTCCTTTTCTTTTGTTGCTCTTGGTAGCTGCTCAGGTTCAGACTCCAGGTATAACTTGTTCTCATGGAAGCCAGAGCTGATGATTTGGACTTCACATTGTTGAAATGTTCGGAACCGGCAATTCGCTTTTTAGCGGATTCAATGGTGGCAGAAAATTCACCATTTATTGAGGCGCCGGAAGGAGTGAATCGGGCAGGCTCAATTCTGTCATAGGGCAAATGAAAATCCATTTCCTGTTCTCCCTGAGGAATTCCATCGTACAGGTCGGGTATGATTACATCGGGTACCACGCCTCTTAACTGGGTTGTACCACCATCAATGCGATAGAATTTCTGAATGGTAACTTTTAATTGTCCGTATCCTGAGGGGAAATCAGCACTGCTGCCCCCGCCAATAGGCATGAAGGTTTGAACCGTTCCCTTACCAAATGTATTCTTTGATCCCAGAATGATTGCCCGCTTGTAATCCTGCATGGCTGCGGCCAAAATTTCGCTGGCTGAAGCGCTGTAGGCGTTGGTCATGATCAAGAGAGGACCATCGTAAACTGCCCCGGGATTCTCATCGGAATATGCCTGAACTTTGCCGCCGGGTTCTTTTACCTGCACAATGGGGCCTTTGTCAATGAACAAACCACCCATATCTATGGCATCAGCCAGGGAGCCACCGCCATTGTTTCTCAAATCAAGAATGATGCCTTTTGCGCCTTCTTCCTGCAGTTTGAAAATCTCGTTCATTACATCTTCAGATGAGTGCCTTCCTCTGCCTTTCTCGCTGAAATCGGCGTAAAAACTGGGAAGATTGATGATTCCAACTTTTTTTCCGTTGTATTCAATCATTGCGCTTCGGGCATAGCTTTCCTCAATCACCACTACATCGCGAATGATGGGAATCACCTTCAAACTGCCATCAGGTTTTTTCACGGTAAGTCTGACTTCCGTTCCTTTTTTACCCCGAATAAGTTTAATGGCATCATCCAGTTTCATATCTACCACATCTACCGGGTCTGCGGCTCCTTGTGCCACTTTTACAATCAAATCGCCGGCTTTTAACTCGCCCTGCCTGTAACTGGCACTGCCTGGAACGATGCGTTCCACTTTTATGTAGCCGTCTCTTTCTGTTAGTGTTGCGCCAATTCCTTCGAGCTTACCGGTCATTCCAATATCGAAATTGGCTTTGTCTTCGGGCGGAAAATAATTGGTATGCGGATCGTAAATCTCACTAATTGCATTCACATAAAAAGCAATCTGATCTCGGCGATCCATTTTACGCAGCCTTTTAAACCAATCACTGCAGAATTTACGGGTTTCGTTTCTGGCTTTGAGTTCAAGGGTATCGAATGGTTTTTTCACGGCACTGTCTTTGGCTCCGTTTTCCAATTTGCGGTGAAGCCGGTCCACAGTTTGATAATTGAGCCACAGTGTCCATTCCTTTTTCAGCGCTTTCACATCGGGTTGGTATTTTTCAACCTCATCTTTTACCGTATAAGTTTGGTTGGTGTTATAATCGAAAGGCTTTTCAAGAACTTTGTTGTAATGTGCTTCCAGCAACACCATTCGACGGTTTAAAATGGCCCAGGCCGAGTCAAAAAAATCAAAACGGCCTGCTTTAATCTGATCGTCAAGCGAAGTTTTATACTTTTCCAGTCGCTTCAAATCTTCTGCGGTAAAAAAATGCTTGTCGTCATCCAGCTTTTTCAACACATTGTCGTACAGTTTTTTGCTAAAATCATCGTTCATCTTCGGCGCATCGTAATGCTTAGAAGACAGTATGTTAACCACCCTCACCAGCAGTGAGTCGCCAGCCACCATTTTTTTGTTGCTGCAAAACACCAGCATCATTAAAATGATGGCAAATGTTGGAATTGATATCCAGGGTTTAATTCTCATTTTAAATTCTTCAAAGGTTTATTCAAGTCCCAGGGCTTCTTTGCCTTGTTCAAAAACCAGATCCACAGGGATACCGGCTTTTGCAATCCGGTCAAGATCTGACTTCAGTTCGGCACCTACTACGGCTCTTTCAGTCAGCATTTTCTTCGCTGCTTCGGTGTTGCCATCTCCTTGCAAAACCAACAATTCCGCAGCCAAATTGCTGATTGCTGTTTTCATTTTGGGAACATCGACTCTGTAAGTACCGGTTTTTTGCCTTACTACAGCTCCGGCTTTCAGCAATGTATTAAAAGTAATCATGTTGGCTTTTCCGTGTGCACTGGCTGCACCAAAGCGTACACTTCGAAACACGCTTGAAACAAAAGTTACATAGTAGTCGTCTATTTTACCTGTAAGTTGCCCAATTTCAGCCAGTCGGGTAACCATGAACAATCCCAGCACATCCGCTTTGCATTCTTCGATGGCGGAATGATTCGCACCCAATGCATCGCGCACGGTTCCTTTGCCCGTTACCGTGTTTTTTATACCCAGGCCATGTGCCACTTCGTGGAACATCACATTGCTGAAAAAGCCTTCAAAATTGATATTTACCCGTTGTTTTGGTTCAATGAGCAAATTCGAGATGGGAACCACCATATTGTCAAACTTGGCTTGCATTACATTTTTCAGTTGAGACCTACGAGTGCCATATTCTTCCTGCAGTTTTTCATCATTGGGCAAATTCACGGCAATGGTTTTGGAACCGGCGTTGTTGTGGCCTGCATAGTAAAGTACATCAAAAACTGCCAGTGAACTGCCGGGTTTCAACTCAGCAGGCTCAGGGGCTTGCGTAACCAGTGCCTCCTGACCGCCATCGATTGTAGCGGGCGCAACCTGATTGGGCATTGTTGTCGTTCCCGCCAAATCGGGTTTGTACTTTGCGTCAACCGGCAAGTTTTTCTGTAAATCGGGCAACAGCGCGGTGTAAATCGCCAGGCGATCGCCCCACGCTTTGTCGCGCAGTAAAATGTAAGCCTCGTATGCAGTTTTTATACCGTAGCGTTCGTCTTCGTAATTTTCAATGGGTCCAATGATCAAATCAAGGCGATTGTTCAACAGCCCAAGCCAGCTGATATCGGAAAAATTGAATTCATTTGACACCAATGATGCTGATCTTTCCATTAAATACTGACCCAATTGCTGATCTAAACCCAGAAGCAAACTGCCGGCCATTTGTACATTTCTGCTCACTTCACGCAATGTTTCTCCATACGCTTCAGCATAGTCCAGTACCCTCAGTCTGCCATCATCCTCTCTGCGAATGATGGTGTAGGGCGATAATTTTTTGGGATCCTCAAGTGCCTTCCATTCCTCTTCGGTCATGTCTTCCGGATAAAAGCCGGCGCCTTTCGGTTTTTCACCCACCCCGGCTACAAAGGGTTTGTTGTCGTTTAGCCGATCCCAAGGACCGTAGTTCAGCATGATGAATTTTTTCAAATTCCTATCGCCAATGCTGTCGAGAACAAGTTTTTTATCGCCCCAGCTTTGCAACCAAAAAAGTTCATCAATGCCTTTGGCTGCCTCAATCATATATTTAAGGGCATCCTTTTCTGCAGGTTGCAGACTGCTCAAATCGGCTGAAAGCTTAATCAGTTTATATGATTCAAGGCTTTGTTTCACTGGGTAGCCATCAACTGCAGAAGTTCGGTAAACAGGCGCTTCATGCTTTTTCTCCATGCGTTTAAGGGCTGCCTGCTTTTCAGGATCCATGGCAGAATTGTGATCGGGCTTAACCTGACCAAAAACCGATATGGCCATGCCAATTAAACAGTTTGAGATGATAAATTTCTTCATTTTCATTGGGTAAAACAACAATCGTGCAAATTTATGCGGTTGAGGTTAAGCCCATGCATTTGAAGTTGGAATTTATCACAAAGCCGACAAACAAAGGTTTTCGCAAGATAAAAAATCGTCAATTCGCTGAACCAATGTTTAATTGCGTTGTTAATTTGCATCGTGCATTTTGTTTGCTCACAGCGCCAAAGTCTGGATATAACCGACCCATCAAATCACAAATCACTGGTAATCGGCAATCCTGCAGATACCATCAACACAACCGATGGCGTTGTAACGCTGTACATACCAGAGTTCAGCCGACCAACGGGCAGATACATTAACAAACTAATGTTGCGCATACTCAACCGTCTTTTAAGAAGCGGCAGCATGGCCATTGCCGGAAATCCTTGCACTCCCGGACTTGGTTTGATGGAAAATTTATCGGTGGATGGGGCTCGTGATATGTTGCAAAAATCTCCACAAAGAACCATTATGGTAAATTGTAAAAATCCTTCAGACCAAATACCGGGTATCATTTTTAAAGCTGAGCCATTTATGCGGTTGAGGATTAGAGAAAACTGGTCATCGCTGGCAGATTGTATTTCGGCCATGCATTCGAAATACAGGGTGCGGGCGAAGAAAGCTCTGGGCGAAAGCGGCGTTTTACAGAGTAACATTTACCGGGGATTGGAAATTCCCGCTGCATTGTTCCCCGTTATGGCTGAATTATTGACACAAACACTTTCCAAAAAAACAATTGCTTTGCCCTCGAATCTGAGCCGGTTGCTGAGATCCTTTGCCAATCAGTTTGGAAATCAGTTCGAAGTTCAGATTTACGAATACGAAAACCGCGTGGTGGGTTTCCTTAGCCGTATTTATCTGCCTTCGGGGGTATATGGAATGCATATTGGCTACGAGAATACCAACGCTAAACAATGGCATATTTACCAAAGAATGATGTTGGATTTGATCGATCAGGCCATCGTTTCCGGTGCCGCTACTGTTAATCTGGGAAGAACCGCCACAGAAATCAAAAGCACACTGGGAGCTGAGCCTGAAGAAAATTATTTTGTTATTTTAAGCCGCAATCCAATGATCCGTTTTGCCGCCAATGCCTACAAGAAACTGTTTTTCCGACCTTCAGAATTCATTATCAGGCATCCTTTTAAAGATTGAACGACAACTATTCCGATTTCGTACATTTGCCATTATGAGATGTACATGGTTTTTGGCACTTTCCGGATTGTTTGCAGCCCATCTTGGCGCACAGGATTCCCTCACCAACAAAACAGGCAGTCGCTACCGATTTAACAGAGTTATTGACCTGGCAAGCACCGATGTGAAAGATCAGTGCAAAACCGCAACCTGCTGGAGTTTCAGCACCCTGAGCATGCTGGAAAGCGAGCTCATTAGAACCGGCAAGGGCAAGCATGACCTTAGCGAAATGTTTGTGGTGCGCTGGGGTTATGTGGAGAAAGCCATCAATTACATTCGCATGAACGGCAAATGCAATTTTGAACAGGGCGGCGAAGCACACGATATTCCTTACATCATAGCCAAATACGGCATTGTGCCCGAAGAGGTGTACAAAGGCCTGGAATATGGACAAATTCGTCACAACCACGATGAAATGCTGGCCATGCTGCAAGGAATGATGGAAAAACTGAAAAATAATCCTGGCGGCACTTACAGCAAAGTATGGATCAAAGCAGTTGAAGGAGTGCTGGATGCTTATTTGGGTAAAATTCCCGAAAAATTCAACTACCGTGGTAAGGAATACACACCCATTTCTTATGCCACAGAACTGGGGCTGAATATGGACGATTATGTTGCAATTACCAGTTTCACCCACCACCCCTATTACAAACCATTTACCATTGAAGTACCCGACAATTGGAGCATGCAACAAGCATACAATGTTAAATTGGATGAAATGACAGCAAGTGTGATTGATGCGCTTAAAAACGGCTACACTGTGGCTTGGGCTGCCGATGTAAGCGAAAAAGGATTTTCGTTCCGCGATGGTTTGGGCATTGTGCCTGCAAGCGATACTCTGGTAAAGAAAAAGGGAGAAGATTCAAAGTTTTTCAACGATGCCGGCGCCCAACGCAGCGGTTCTGCCTTTGATCAACCATACCCTGAA
>CANHCW010000007.1 GCA_947459165.1 Flavobacteriales bacterium | reverse complement strand
GTGGATGCGAACATACCCATGAGCCGCGTGGTGATTACCGATTTGTATCCCGCTGAGGCATCCGTTCGCACTGAAAAAGGAAATATTCTGGTGGTTGAATTCCCCAATGCCAATTTGAGCAGTCTTGAATCGAATCCTTCCTTTAGCAGTGGATACATGGCCTATCGCATTGAACTGAACAGCGACTTGAAGCCTGGGAACTATGTGTACAACAGGGCAAACGGCGACTTTGACAGCCGCTGGAGGGCCAGCAGCAACATGGTATCGGTAATGGCCAAAGATCCATCTGCGGGCATGCAAAAAACAAAGCATTTTGAAGGGCAGATCTGGCCAAATCCGGCTTCGGGAGAGTTGTATGTTCGCCTAAATATCCTTAAAGATTCCAAATATTCCGTTCTCGATATTTCCGGCAAAATGCTTCTGAATGGCATTATTAATAGCGGTTACGGCAGTATAACTGTGGGTGCTTTGAGCAAAGGAGTTTATTTGCTTCAAACAGATGCCGGCGTGTGCCGCTTCGTGATTAATTGAATTTCTCAGACAAATTGAGGGTGTAGGAAACAAAATCCTGCAGTCCTTTATCGTACTCTTCGTTGTTCAGACTATTTCCATTTTCATCCAATACCGCAGGGGTGAACTGGCTTTCAAATAATTTGGCTGAAACAATGCTGTGGCAATTCATAAAACCAATCAGTTTGTTGAGAACAGAACTCAGCTGGATGGCAGGAATTCTGCCACCGCGACCACTGCTGATGCCCACAGTTGCAAATACTTTGTTTTGCCAGCAATCGGCAAACTGCCGGGTACCGAATTGATTGATTAGGTTGATGATTTCAGCAGTGGGGAACCAGTTGTATTCCGGCGAAAGAACAAAAATGATTTTTGATTGTGACATGGCCTTGTACACATCGGATTGAAATCCGGTCAGGTTTTCCTGAGTGAGTTTTCCGCCATTGCTGAACGGAATGTTGTACTCACTGAAATCGGGCATGTAAATATTTTCTGCCGGGTAGCCAGTGCTTTGCAGTAAGCGCGAAATGGCCTTTCCTACTCGCGAGGTGTTGCTGTTTTTGCGGGATGAGCCACATAGAATACAAATCATAAACTCAATAAAACCTTTTGGTATAAAGATACAAATTGAAACCGGGTTTGTTTGAGAGGACTTTCAACTCTTCCGCTATTTTATCGGTATCAATGTCGGTCATTCTTTGTTTTAAAATGAGCCGTGCAGCTTTTTCAGCCAGCAGTCGGAATCGTTTTTCACTTTGTTTTTGGCGTGCTGTATCTTTATCTATTGCACCTGCCAGCTCAGTGATTCCCTTATTTTCTGTGGCTACGGTTTGTATTACCTGAACATCGTTCTGTAAACGACCGTGGGCCATCTCTGCCAAATATCTTGCAAAACGACCGGCGCCTTCCCGATCGGCCTTGTTCACCACAAAAATATCCGCAATTTCCATGATGCCACTTTTCAGCGTTTGCACTTCGTCTCCACTTTCTGGCACGGATACAACTATAGTTGAGTCAGCAACACCGGCAATTTCCACTTCGCTTTGCCCAACACCTACCGTTTCAATCACAATTTTATCGTACGCTGCGTGCCTGAAAACATCAATTACTTCAATAATTCCGGAAGTAAGGCCGCCCAAACTACCCCTGCTGCTCAAACTGCGAATAAACAGATTGGGGTGGGTGAACAATCCTGCCATGCGCAGGCGATCACCCAGTATAGATCCCAAATTAAAGGGGGAGGAGGGATCGACCGCTATCACCGCTATTTTCTCGCCTCTTTCAAGCCAATGCGAAACAAGTGCATTCACAAGACTGCTTTTTCCGGCGCCGGGTGGGCCTGTAATGCCAATTACCGGAATGTTGGGATGAAACTGAAGCATTTCCAGAAAATCTGTGCTGCCATCCACACCGTTTTCAACCAGGCTCACGGCCCTTGCAATGCTGCGCTGATTGCCGGCAGCCACTTCCTGTGCAAGGTTGTTCCAGTTCACATTGCGAAGATAGTGGTGCGGTCTATTTCAATTGTACACTGCACGAATACATCAACAAAAAACCCGGTGAATCCGGGTTTTTTGTTGGTCTTTTTAAAAAGAAAATCTCAATTATTTCTTATCCATGAAGATGTTTAGAACTACCCCGTAATCGCTAGAACTTACATAAGCCTTGCATCCGTTACCTGTGAAATGTTCTTCTTCAGCAGTGAATCCAGATGATTTTAAGGTTTTTTCAACCTCTTCCTTCAGTTTTTTTATGCTAGAGCTTGTGCGGTACTTCTGGAACCCTATGTTGTAGCTTATTTTGTTCACATCTACATTGGCAATCGTATATCCAGTAAGCCGCTTGTATGTAAAGTACATTTCCCAGAAGTCGTCCCATTCGCGAACTTCAGAGTACACAGCCTGTTTAATATAATCTGAGAAAGTGACACTTACCTGATAGCTGAAACCACCGCCCCTCAAATAATCAGAACTGAGTTCATTTTGGTAACTAGAATATTCAGGATATTGGTCATTGAATGTACTACTTTTCTTTTCTTCCGTTTTGCCACTTTCTCCCTCAGTTTGGGCGGTTGCAGAGTCGGAATATTTGCGCGAATTGTTTTTCGAGGCCTCTTTTTCCTGGCTGCGTACCACTCCGTATTCGACCTCGTCTGCTCCAAAAACATCAATGGAAATCTTGTTGTTGGTTCCAATACTCCAGCTTGCCAATTTGTTGCCCGCTTTCTTTTTGTCTTTCTCTTTATTTTCTTTCGAGCCGGATTTGTTGAGTGCCTTCAGGTAACTGTCAACTGCCTTTACTCCGGAGGAAACACCGATGCCTTTCACTCCCGACGACTCAATGTCTTTCAACACCACTTTCTGCAAATTCGACCAGTTCAGGTAATCTGACTCGCTGTAAATTGTTTTTTCTACATCTGCCAGTTCAATGGTTGTTTTCTTGGCGAATTTCTTCAAATCGGCTTTGCAGAACTCCCATTCTGAACCATCCTTAATGGCCAAAAAATCATTGATTACAGCTATGTTGTCGCAGTCTCTGCTGCTCAAAGTGTTACCCTTTAAGTCCAGCGTTTCCACCTTGTATTCTTCGCCATCTTTTTTTACGGCCAAATACTGTTTTCCAAACGGTATGATGTTGTCATATTTGGCTCTAACAATTTGTTCGCCCTTGTTATCAATGATTCCATAGCTCTTCTCGTCGCCAATGTAGATGTACTGATCGCCTGCGCCTTTGCTCAAAAATTTATATTTGTTGTTGGCATTGATTTTCTTTTCGCCATTAAAGTCCATAATCCCGAAGGCAATTTTATCTTCATCGTCAGTTTTTTCTTGCACATCAGAGTATAAAAACTCGTTTTTTGAGAAGAGGGATCCACACCACAATTCTGCTTTTACGGTGTACTGCTTTTCACCTTTTTTGTCAATAAAGTGAATTCGATTGTCCTCGTCAATAACGCGAGCAATGCCATTCAAGAATTCAGTGGCCATTTTATAGATCGGCTTAATGGCAATTTCTCCTTTTTTGTTCAAAAATCCTATGTTGCGGTCCTGGTCGAGAAAGGCAATCATTCCGTCGTGACAGCGTGTTGCTCCGGCAATTTCGGTTTCCCCTACAGGACTCAATTCAAACAAGGTTTCACCTTTCGGGTTGATTGCTTTAATATAAGCAAACTCTTCAGCTACCAGAGCCATTCCTTCTGAAAAATCGGTTGCATTCACATAAGTGCTGCCGATTTGCTGAGGTTTTTTGTCAATTTTATAAAATTCAAATTTATCTTTTTCGTTACGCACTCTGGCAATGCCATCGTACGCATAACCGGGCATGTTTTTGAACTCTTCCGAAACTACCACTTCGCCTTTTACATCAATAAAACCCCACCGCCCGTTTTTCGATTCTTTGAATGGAATGTGGGTAATGCTGGTTTTCGATGATCCAAAAGGAAGAAAAAGAAATGCCAGGTAGGCAAGCACTCCGAGCAGAATAACTGCGCCGGAAATGATAACCAACCGGTTCTTAAAGATAGATTTTGTTTGTTTTTCCATAGTTGTACTTTGTGCTTGCAATTATAGCAAAATAAAGGTCATTGAAACAAGGGGTGTGCAATCCCCTTAAACAATTGATAAATAAACAATTTTATTTATTTTTAGAATACTTATTAATAAAGTCCAGTATCTCACTTTTCCCAATTCCCTTTTCACTACTGCTCACAAAAAACGGTGGCAGTTCTTCCCAGTATTCATAAAGTTTCTGTTCAATGGCCTCTATATTTTTTTGAAGTTCAGTGCTGTTCAGTTTGTCTGATTTGGTTCCAATCAGGGCCATGGGAATTCCCGCTTCGCCGGTGCTATTGATAAATTCAATGTCAATTTCCTGGGGTTCAATTCGCAAATCAATCAACACAAAAAGGCACATTAAATTGGGGCGAGCCTGCAAATAATGCGAAATCATTTTCGAGAAAACGGCCCGTTGTTTTTTGCTCACTTTGGCATAACCGTAACCCGGCAAATCGCAAAATTGCAGTTTATTGTCAATTTTAAATAAATTCAGGGTTTGGGTTTTGCCCGGGGTTGATGAGGTATGTGCAAGGCTTTTGCGTCCGCAAAGCATGTTAATTAAACTGCTTTTGCCCACATTACTGCGGCCAATAAAGGCAAATTCAGGCAGTTCGGTATGCGGCATTTGATCCTGCCTTTCCCAGCTGCCCAAAAAATCGGCCCGTTTTACTTCAGGTGTCTGTTTCATTTGGCAATGTCTCCGCTACCCTTATCCGTATATTTGCAACTCAAATTTCGCGCAGTGCAGGTAAAACCGGTTCAGGATTCCGAGCTTTCAAAAAAACAACAAGTGGAGCAAATGTTCGATCACATTTCTCCCCGTTACGATTTTTTAAACCGTCTTTTGTCGTTTGGAATAGACCGCAATTGGCGAAAAAAAGTGCGTAAAGCTGTTGCTGCAAAAGGGCATAGGCATATTTTAGATGTGGCCACCGGTACAGCCGATCTGGCTGTGGAATTGTGTAAAATTCCTGCTTCGCAGACCGTAGGAATCGACATTAGTGCAGGAATGTTGTCGGTAGGTGAACAAAAAATTCGTGGTTTAAACCTTCATAACAGAATTGTGCTGCAACAGGCCGACTCGGAGAAACTGCCCTTTCCCGATGGAAATTTCGATGCCGTTACCGTGGCATTTGGGGTGAGAAATTTTGAAAAATTGCAGAACGGCATCACCGAAATGCTGCGTGTGATAAAACCTGGTGGACATTTATTCGTGCTCGAGTTCAGCAAACCCAAAAACCGGTTTTTCAGCGCCTTATACTGGTTTTATTTTAAGGCCATTTTGCCCCGTTTGGGCCGTTTGCTCAGCAAGAACAGCAGTGCCTACAGCTACTTGCCCCGCAGTGTTGATGCTTTTCCCGAAGGCGAAAATTTTAAACGGGTTTTACAAGATTGCGGCGGTTTGAATGTTATTATTAAGCCACTTACCTTTGGAATCAGTTCCTTGTATCAATGCGAAAAAGCATAATCGCCATATTGGTCTTGTTGTTATCGATTCGGGTTGCCGCACAAACCGACCCAAACCGCATTTACCGCAAACACTTTTTTTGGGGCATTGCTTTTACAGGAACTTATGCCAAAATGCGCATGGATCTGGATCCTGTATTCTGGCAACGAACCGATTCCATTGCCTCTATCAACCCGCGCGGACAAGCCGGTGGAGGTTTTGGAGGTAGCATTGCGTACCGTTTTGGAAGAAACTGGGAAGTGAAAACTTTGACCATGCTGCAGCTGCATCAGCGCGATTTACGCTATCAGTGGCGGTATTCACCCGGTCCCGATATTAAAATCGAAACCATTTCATTCGATCTTCCGGTTACCCTGAAATACAGAAGCGCAATGCATGGCAATACCCGCTTTTATGTGCTGGGCGGCGCCCGCTGGAGTCATGATTTTCAAAGCAATGAAGATGTGGTCATCGGGGCATCAAAACCACTGGTTGCTCTCAAAAAAAATACATTTTATTATGAATACGGGGCCGGCTGGGAGTTTCAGTTGGATTTTGTCGATCTGAGCATTGAACTCAAAATGAGCAATGGTTTAAACAATGGTTTGGCAAATAAAGTGGGCGACAGTTATTACAGCGGTTCCCTACAGCGCATTATGCCCCGGTTGTTCAGCCTATCGCTGATGGCACAGAATTAACAGCAGCATTTGAAGTTTTCCCTTCAGCATACCGATTCATCTAGCAAAGCCAGGGTAGGCCTCATTCAAACCGATCACGGCAATATTGAAACCCCGGTTTTTATGCCCGTGGGTACGGCCGGAACGGTGAAAGCCCTGCACAGGCATTTTTTGCTCGACGATATCAATGCTCCTGTCATACTGGGCAATACTTATCATCTTTACCTCAGGCCCGGCACAGAAGTGCTGACTGCAGCCGGCGGAATTCATGGCTTTTCAAACTGGCCCAGGCCAGTACTCACCGACAGCGGCGGTTATCAGGTTTACAGCTTAGGTTCGAGCCGCAAAATGAAGGAGGAAGGGGTGACCTTTCAAAGCCATATTGACGGCAGCCGCCATTTGTTCACCCCCGAATCTGTGATTGGCATTCAACGCGTTATTGGTGCGGATATGATTATGGCCTTTGATGAGTGTACCCCCTATCCCTGCGATCACCGTTACGCCCTCAAAAGCATGGAAATGACGCACCGCTGGCTCGATCGCTGTTTTACAGAATTTAATGCCACAGAACCGCTGTATGGCAGTCATCAGGAACTGTTGCCCATTGTGCAGGGTAGTGTGTACGATGATTTGCGCAAACAAAGTGCTGAATATGTTTGCCGTTACGATTCGGCGGGCTATGCCATCGGTGGGTTAAGTGTGGGAGAACCCCACGAGGACATGTACAGAATTGCGGAACTGGTTACCGGTATTTTGCCTCAAAATAAAGCCCGCTATCTTATGGGCGTTGGAACTCCGGCCAACATCATTGAGTGTATTGCCCGCGGTATCGATATGTTTGATTGTGTTATGCCTACGCGCAATGGAAGAAACGGCACTATTTTTACTTCGGAAGGCATAATGAACATTCGCAATCAAAAATGGGCCAAAGATTTTTCTCCGCTGGATTCCCTGACTCCCGAGTATTCGAAAGCGTACATCCGACATTTGTTCGTGGCCAATGAAATGCTGGGGCCGGTGGTGGCCAGTTTGCAAAATTTGCGTTTTTATCTTTGGTTGGTGAGAGAAGCGAGAAAAGCCATTTTAGAGGATAGGTTTGCAAACTGGAAGGACGAAATTTTACCCGTAATCAGCCGCAAGTGGTAATGTTCAAAAAACTTGATTTGTATATAGCCCGCAAGTTCCTTTCCACCTTTGTGGTTACCATTTTTCTGTTTACCATCATTATCATCGTATTTGATTTTGCTGAAAAGCTGGACGATTTTCTTGAGCACAAAGCCCCGGTGGGTAACATCATTACTGTTTACTACAAGGCTTTTATTCCGCATCTGATCAATACTTTCAGTCCTATTTTTATTTTTATTGCAGTATTGTACTTTACCAGCAGGCTGGCTTCACGGTCAGAGTTTATCAGTATGCTGGCAGGTGGAATGTCTTTGAAAAGAATATTGCTGCCATACCTGGCTGTGGGAGCATTGCTTGCTTATGGGAGTTATTTGTTGAATGCCTGGGTTATTCCCATTTCAGATAAAGCCAGAGTGCGCTTTGAGAATATGTACCTGCGCGATTATTGGAGCCAGGCCAAGGGAACCATTTACAGACAAATTAAGCCGGGTGTAATTTTATACATGGAGTATTTTAACAACAACGACAGCACTGCCGTTGGTGTAAACATTGAGTCATATCAGGGAAAGGAACTGAAGAGCAACCTATTTTCGCGATTTCTGCGCTGGAATAAACAAACAAAAAAATGGAGAATGGAAATGGTTTGGCAACGGGAGTTTTTACCCAACGGCAACCAAAAAATCAGTTTCAGACCCCATTTGGATACCATGCTGCAGTTCGATCCACGGGATTTCTTTTTTAAGATTGACGATTTGCAAAGTTTGAATCAAACCGAATTACGCGATTTTCTTGCCAAGGAAAGACTGCGGGGATCCGAAAATATAAAACACCTTGAAACAGAAATTCACCGGCGATATGCTTCACCTTTCAGTACTTTTATACTGATTGTTATTGCAGTTAGCGTGGCGGGCCGCAAAACCAGGGGTGGGCTGGGATTGTCGCTTGCGGTGGGTATTTTTGTAATCATCTTCTTCCTTTTCTTTAGCAAGTATTTTATATCTTTGGGACAGCAAGGCGTATTGTCGCCCTGGATGGCGGTGTGGGCATTGAACATTTTGTTTGTCCCGGTGGCCTGGTTATTTTATCGATTAGCACAAAAATGAGCAATAAGTTTTTTGTAGTTTTCGCTTTGTCGTTTCTGGTATTGTTTTCATGCAAGGAAAACATAACCGAAGAATACAATTTTCGCGGAAAGGAATATTATCCTTTGAGGCGGGGTGCCGAAAGAAACTACTTTCTTGATTCGGTTCACTACTCTCGCATTTTAAACAAAGTCTCGTACTTTAAATACAGAATACGAGAAACGATAACCGACAGTTTCTTAGATCTTTCAGGAAAAATCAACTACCGGCTTGAGCAGTTCATCAGCCGCGATTCAGGCCGCAGCTATCAGTTTTACGATTTACTGAACACATCGGTTGACGAATATGGAGTGCAGCGCGATGCTGAAAACCGGAAGGAGCAAATTCTGAGTTTTCCCATAAGGAATCAGAGAAGTTGGTATCCTTACTATTTTTGGAATGACAGTTTTCAGTCCACAACCAGGTATCAGTATAGCGCAGCAGGCAAGCCTTTTTCGAATCCATGGTTTAACATTAACGAATGTGTTTTTGTTAAACAGCGCTACGATTCCACATTCATCTTTATTAAAGAAAAAAGAGAGATTTACGGTAAAAATTTCGGTTTGGTTTACCGTCTGAAAAAGGACTTGGATTTTCAGGTTCCCAATCAACCCGATGGCTTTGTGGTTACCTGGCAATTGTACGAGTACTATCCCTAAGCTATGATTTTCCAGGTATACATGCATTTACCTTTTTTGCCGACGAGGTATGGATGTTTATTAACAACCTTAGAAAAATGAACAGAAAAAACAAACACTACGGACTGATACTGCTCCTTTTCAGCACTTTTTTTTGTTCGAATCTGGGTGCGGCAAACAAAGAGAAGAATTACAAATTTTGGGTTGAATTCAAAGACAAGATCGGTACCCCCTATTTGATCAGCAGGCCTGAAGAATTTTTAAGTGTTCGTGCGCTTAGTCGCCGTTTGAAGGCGGGAGTTGCTGTCAACTGGAGTGATTTGCCCCCAAACCCTGCTTACATTGAAACTGTAAAACAAAAGGGGGTGAAGATTCTGCTTCACAGCCGTTGGATGAATGCGGTGTTGGTGGAAACAACCGATTCGGCATTGAGTTCCGAGATAGCCGGAATGGCCACGGTGAAGAATGTTCAGCTGATGGGCGTTTGGAACAGTAAAATGGCGGCGGATGAAGACAATACCGGCTTTTTTAATGAACCGTTGTCCTTGATGCACAGCCCTGCGATTAAAAGCAAGAAACAAGCAGGGAAATCGGGTAAAAAGAAATTTGCTGAATATGCAAATTCTTATGGAGATGCTTACAGGCAGATTGAGCTATTAAACGGGACTGTATTGCACAGAAATGGTTACAGGGGGAATGGGGTGCTGATAGCGGTGCTGGATGCCGGTTTTTACCGGGCGAATCAGATTTCTGCATTCGATAGTTTGAGAAACCGCGGTGGAATTGTGCACACTTTTGATTTTGTGACCGGCAATGCCAATGTTTACAACGATGACGATCATGGTACTGAGGTGCTGAGTTGTATGGCGGCGAATGAGCCCGGAATGATGATCGGTACAGCACCCGATGCCAATTACATTTTGTTGCGCACAGAAGATGCTGCCACGGAGTTTCCCTGTGAGGAAGCCAACTGGATTGCCGCGGCTGAACTGGCCGATAGCATGGGTGTAGATTTGATCAATGCCTCGGTGGGGTATACCGAATTCGACATGCAAACCCTGGGTCATACTTACGCCGAACTCGACGGTAAAACCACGCTGATTACGAGAGCCGCCAATCTGGCTTGGGAAAGGGGAATTTTTGTGGTAACCAGTGCAGGAAACGAGGGCGATGGAAGATGGCAGTACATAGGTGCGCCGGCTGATGCTGAAGGAGCCATTGCTGTAGGTGCTGTGGACAGAGATGGGCAAAGGGCCGGTTTTTCGAGTGTTGGTCCAACGGCCGATTCAAGGGTGAAACCCGATTTGGCGGCAATGGGTGAGGCCACCGTGGTTGCTTCTCCGGGCGGATATTACACCAAATCGAACGGAACAAGTTTTAGTTCTCCCGTGCTGGCAGGGATGATTGCCTGCGCCATTCAGTTTTTACCAACTAAAAAACCCGCCGAGTTAAGACAATGGATTTTAATGACTGGTTCTTCATATCCCGTGGCGGATAATAAGTTGGGGTATGGCCTGCCTGATTTTGGTAAGTTGTTGCAGTTTGCAGGTGGAAAGAATGGCGGAAGAAAGTAAAAAAAGAATTTTGAATGTTTGAAAGAAAAATGATGTTGAATATGAGAACAATAATAATGGTTTTGGCCCTGTGCAGCATGGCAGGGTTGAACGCACAGAAGATCAGGGCCAAAGTATCGGATTTTAAGCTGTTGTCGGCGGCATACACGGTTTCATATCCCGGAGTACAGGGCTCACCCGTAAACCGCACGGCTGAATTGGTGCTTGTGGTTAAAAAGAACAATGTAAATTTTGACAGTTTTTGGTATTTAGAAAGAACGGGTGCCACGCAGTGGCGAATGAAAAAGCCAATGGAAACTGTTCAGATCGAATTGAAAGACTCCGGTGAATCGCGCAGGGTAGAAGTGGCTGCCTCTGACATTATGCTGGGCGGATCGCCGAAAAAGGGCGATACCATTGTGGTTGTTTGCCAGATGCAAATTGAAACTTTTGATTCATTTACCCCGCCAAACGACAGAATTGGGGGCTCTCCGGTGGCGAGGATGCCGGGAAATTATCAGGGTGAACTTGTTTTGCGCTATAAATCGGGCACAAAACAACGGTACTTTGGCGTGAGCAAGTTGCAAAAAGGCACAGAGATTTATTATCCCTGAATGCAGCCAAATCAATCGATGCGAAGCAACAGCCCTTTGAGGTAATTCCCTTCGGGGTGGAACAGGTTTACGGGGTGATCGGGGCCTTGTGTGAGGCGGTGTAATATGCGTGCATTGCGCCCCGTTTCAATGCCAGCAGCGGTAACGGCACCGGCAAACAAACTTTCGTTAATAACCTGACTGCAGGAAAAAGTGAGCAACAGCCCGCCTGGTTTTACGGCTTTCATTCCCAGTTCGTTGAGCCGTTTGTAGCCCATTACGGCCTGGTGTTTTTTAGATAAGCTTTTGGCGAAGGCCGGCGGGTCGAGAATGACAATGTCGAAAGGTTGATGCAGTTCCTTCAAAAATGTATTTACATCCTGGGTAACGCAGTGGTGCGAGCCCGAATGAGCATTGAGAAGCGCATTGCTTTCGGTGAGCTCCATGGCTTTGGCCGACACATCGACACTGCAAACTTCTGATGCCCCGTTTTTGAGGGCATAAGCCGAAAAGCCACCGGTGTAACAGAAGGTGTTAAGTACAGATTGGTTTTGGCAGATGCTGCCCAGTAGCTTGCGGTTTTCCCGTTGATCGAGAAAGAAGCCGGTTTTTTGCCCTTCAACCCAGTTGACTTTGAAGCGCACCCCGTTTTCCAGAATCTCGGTTTCAGGGGTTTGGCCTTTGAGAAATACATCGTCGATACTTTGATTGTGCAAAACGGCTCTGCTTTTGGAAAAAATGCTTTCCAGTTGTCCGTTGTAAACGCGGTCCAGCGCATCGGCAATGGGTTGCTGATTGCGGTACATGCCGGTTGAATGGGTTTGAATGACTGCGCAGTTAGCATAGATATCGATAATCAATCCGGGCAAGCCATCGCCTTCACCGTGCGCCAGCCGGTAGGCGTTTGTTTGGCTGAAATCTTGAAAAAGCCATTTTCGCAGACTGAGGCAGTCGTTGAGTTTGGAAAGCCACAGGTCGTTTTCTGTTTGCTGGGGATTGTAACTGAGAATGCGCACTGCGATGGAGCCTGAAGAGGCGTGACCGTAGGCCAGAAAGTTCTCTTTGTAATCCAGCACTTCAACCCAGTCGCCGTCGGCAGTTTCATCACCACGATGAATGGCTCCGCTGAAAATCCAGGGATGTTTGCGAAGTACGGAGGCTTCTTTTCCTTTTTTTAGTATGAGCTTTTTTGCTTTCAGTGGGGCAAAGTTCAGTTAATTCCGTGAAATTTGAACTCGATTATGAAACTAAGCGAGTTGATTTCGGCCATTGAAGCCATTGCCCCGCCTGTTTTGCAGGAGGACTATGACAACAGCGGATTGATTGTAGGAAGACCTGAACAGGATGTGAGCAAGGCCTTGCTTACGCTGGATTGTACCGAAGCTGTTGTTGATGAGGCGATTGCTGAAGGTTGCGGGGTCATTGTGGCGCATCATCCCATTGTTTTTCGGGGTTTGAAGCGGTTTAATGAAAGCAATTATGTAGAAAAGACGGTGATGAAAGCCATTCGGAATGATGTGGCCATTTATGCTTGCCATACCAATTTAGACAATGTATTGAACAAGGGGGTAAACCAAAAGATTGCGGCAAAACTGGGTTTGAAAAATGTGCGGATATTGGCTCCGGTAAAAAATCGATTATCGAAATTGGCGGTTTATGTGCCGGAGAACTATGCCGATGCCGTTCGAGATGCCATGTTCTCGGCCGGGGCGGGCAATATCGGGAACTACGGCGAATGCAGCTTTAACATAAAAGGCAATGGCACTTTTAAGCCGGAGGAAGGCAGTAAGCCATTTTTAGGTGAAAGGGGAGTGAGGCAGAACGAGAATGAGATACGGGTGGAATCGGTTTTGCCAGCCTACATTGCAGGTTCGGTGATGGCCGCCGTGAAAAAAGTTCATCCTTATGAGGAGGTGCCCTGGGACCTAATTTCTTTACAAAATTCTTGGCAGGAAGCGGGCAGCGGGCTGATTGGGGAATTGGAAATGCCGATTAGCGGAACTGAATTTACCGATAGGGTGAAGCGGGCACTGGGGGCAACAGTGATAAGACATACAAGACCTGTGGCGCTTGTAAAAACTGTTGCGGTTTGCGGCGGTGCAGGTTCGTTTTTAATTAAAACGGCGCTTTCAGCAGGTGCCGATGCGTATGTAACCGCAGATGTTAAATACCACGAGTTTTTTGATGCGGAAGGACGAATGATGATTTGCGATCCCGGGCATTTTGAGAGTGAGCAATTTACAACGGAAATATTTCATGAGATTTTATCGGTAAAATTCCCTAATTTTGCAACCATTTTTTCAAGAACCTCAACAAATCCGGTTCTTTATCATTACTGAAGAAAAAGCAAATGGATATAAGCGTAGAAAAGAAACTCCACGATCTCTGGAAACTCCAGCAGATTGATTCAAGGTTGAACAGCCTTCGTGCCCTGTTAGGCGAATTGCCTATGGAAGTGGCGGATCTGGAAGATGCCATCGTTGGTTTAAACACCAGGGTTGAGCACATTCAGGAAGAAATTGCCTCTCTGGAGTCTGAGATGAATGCCAAGCGCATTGCCATCAAAGACTTCAACAACAACATTCAGAAGTACGACGAGCAGATGAACAACATCAAAAACAGTCGTGAATTTGAAGCCATTGAAAAAGAAAAGGAAATTGCAGGATTGGAAATACTGCAGGCCGAGAAGAAGATTCGTGAACTGAGCAAAATGCTTGATGCCAAGAAGGAAATTTTGGACAAAACTTCTGAAGACCTGGAAAACAGAAAGAAAGATCTTCAATTCAAGCAGAGTGAACTGAGTGAGATTGAAAAGGAGAACGAGGAAGAAATTAAGAAACACAGCACAGAAAGGGCAGCGGCTGAGGAACATTTGGACTCTCGCTGGAAAAGAGCCTACAACCGCATTAGAGAAAACATGAGAAACGGCGTTGCTGTGGCTCCTGTTCTTCGCGGAAGTTGCGGTGGTTGCTTCTCAAAAATTCCTCCTCAGCGCCAGAGTGATATTCGCGCCCACTTTAAAATTATTGATTGCGAACATTGCGGCCGTATTCTGGTAGATCAGTCTGTAACCGGATTGGAAGCGATGCCGGAGGTGAAGGAAGAAAAAACAACAAGACGCAAATTGCGCCTCACTGCCAAAACCGAGGCCTAATAATATTATTAGAATTCAAAAAGAAACGGTCGCCTTGTGCGGCCGTTTTTTATTGCTCAGCTTCGGCACGGTCCAGCACAATGCTCAAATTGGGCATCACCTGCAATAACTTGTTGCGGTCAATTCTGGACACATTGATAAAGGTAACTTTTTTGCTTTTGATATCGGCTTCTCCGCCCAGCCAAAACATATCTACCACCTCGTTGCCATTGTTAGAAGCATAGCTGCGCACAGGTGTTAAGCAATACCAGGCCGATGCATAACCCTGATCATCTTTCGCTGCTGCCAGCAATTTTAGCGGACCAATCAGGATTTTACCATAGGGAGCAACACCTGAATCTTTTGCTTGTAATCTTTTGATGTAGTTGTTTTCTCCGCCATAGTATTTCAAAACACCGGCAGGAGCAAAAGAGGCGAGTGCTTTATAGTCTCGTTTCATTTCGGCCCGGGCAAAACTATTTCCCGCTTGTTGGAAAATTCGGGCAAAAACAAGACTGTCTTTGAATTCCTCTTCTTTACCTGTTGTGTCTTTTATTACGGGCAGTGGAATGCTGTCGAGTTCGCGGAGTTCGGCAGGATTTGTCTGATCAATCTCTGCCAGGGTTTTCCTTTTCTTCCCAGGCTCAGCTTCCTTGGCCTTTTGGTTACAGCCATTTTGACAAGCCGCAAGTAAAATGCAGAATAGTGCGGAACAGAGAATACGATTCATGTTATAGAAACGAAATGAACTCATTATTTGTTGCGAAAGTAAAACAAAGAGGCCGGCTTTTTGGGCCGGCCTTTATCAAAATTGGGTGAAGGTTATTTCACTTCTTCAAAATCTACATCTTCCACTTTTCCATCGGAGCCTGTTTTGCCGGATCCTTCGGTTCCTGTGGTTTGTTCAGCCTGATTGGAAGCAGCATACATGTCCTGACTGGCGGCCTGCCAAGCGGTGTTCAAATCATTGCTGGCCTTTTCAATGGCTTCGAGATCCTTTGCCTCGTGGGCTTTTTTCAGGGCATCCAACGCTGTTTCAATGGCAGTTTTCTTTTCTGCAGGAATTTTGTCGCCGTACTCTTTCAGTTGTTTTTCCGAGCTAAAAATCATGCCGTCGGCAGCATTCAACTTGTCGACCTCTTCGCGCCTTTTGTTGTCTGCTTCTGCATTCGCCTGAGCTTCCTGCTTCATTTTTTCGATGTCTTCCTTGCTCAAACCGCTGCTGGCTTCAATCCTGATTTTTTGTTCCTTGCCTGTGGCTTTGTCTTTCGCACTTACACTCAAAATACCGTTGGCATCGATGTCGAAGGTTACTTCTACTTGGGGAACACCGCGGGGTGCCGGAGGAATTCCGTCGAGAATAAATCTGCCAATGGTTTTGTTGTCTTTGGCCATAGGGCGTTCACCCTGCAATACATGAATTTCAACCGAGGGCTGATTGTCGGCCGCCGTGCTGAATACTTCTGTTTTCTTGGTAGGAATGGTGGTGTTGGATTCAATCATTTTGGTGAACACGCTGCCCATGGTTTCAATACCCAGGCTGAGTGGAGTTACATCCAAAAGCAGAATGTCTTTCACCTCACCGGTAAGGACACCGCCTTGCAATGAAGCTCCGATTGCCACCACTTCATCGGGGTTTACTCCCTTGCTGGGGGCTTTTCCGAAAAAGTCTTCAACCAGTTTTTGAATGGCAGGAATTCGGGTTGAACCTCCAACCAAAATCACCTCATCGATGTCTTTGGATGTCATTCCGGCATCAGACAGGGCCTTTTTGCATGGCTCAAGTGTACGCTGAATGAGAGAAGAAGCCAGTTGTTCGAATTTGCTGCGGGTAAGTTTGCGTACCAAGTGCATGGGAACACCGTCTACTGCGGTAATATATGGCAGATTGATATCGGTTTCTGTGCTGCTCGACAATTCAATTTTCGATTTTTCAGCGGCTTCTTTCAAACGCTGAAGAGCCATGGGGTCTTTTCGCAAATCCATGTTTTGCTCGCTTTTGAATTCTTCGGCCAGCCAGTCAATTATTACCTGATCAAAGTCATCGCCGCCCAGGTGGGTGTCTCCGTTTGTGCTTTTCACTTCAAAAACGCCATCACCCAATTCCAGAATGCTGATGTCGAAGGTTCCGCCTCCCAAATCATACACAGCAATCTTGATATCCTGACCTTTTTTGTCCATGCCATAAGCAAGGGCAGCGGCAGTTGGTTCGTTGATAATTCTTTCCACTTTGAGTCCGGCAATTTCTCCGGCTTCTTTGGTGGCTTGTCTTTGGGCATCATCGAAGTAAGCCGGAACGGTAATCACTGCGCGGGTTACTTCCTGTCCAAGAAAATCTTCTGCGGTTTTCTTCATTTTCTGAAGAACCATGGCACTGATTTCCTGAGGAGTGTAGGTTCGATCGCCAATTTTAACGCGGGGCGTGTCATTGTCGCCTTTCACCACTTCGTAGCTTACGCGGGAAACCTCAGTGGTCATGTTCGAATACTTTTCGCCCATGAAACGCTTAATGGAAGAAATGGTGTGCCGGGGATTGGTGATGGCCTGTCGTTTGGCAGGATCGCCAACTTTGCGTTCTCCGTTGCCATTGTCCATGAATGCAACAATGGATGGGGTGGTTCTGCGACCTTCGCTGTTGGCTATTACAACGGGTTCGTTGCCTTCCAAAACCGCAACACAGCTGTTGGTCGTTCCTAAGTCAATACCTATTATTTTGCTCATATTGGTTTTCGATTTTGCATTCAATGTTTCAATTGATATGCCAACCCGAAAACGAGTCAATCTTTATGACGAAATGGCAGAATGTGAAAAGTAACGCTGTTGCTATGGCAGAAGATTCAGCCCTTTTGTTTCGGGGTGATTTTTTATGTAATTGATGGAACCCCCGTCGAAACGGGCACCCTGTATTCTTTGTATGCAGCGGCTGGCAAGCAAACCAAACCCTCCATTGATGTTGCTGTATTCTGCTTGTTTTTGAACAATACCGATTGAGGGTTCATTTACTGAGATGTAGTCCGTAATGGTTTGATTTCCTCCGTACAGAAAAAGCGAGGCAGTTTTTAACCTGTGATACTGGGTGGAATCGTTGGAAATGGCGGAACCTAGAAACTGCAGTAACGCCAATCTGGGGATTTTGTAAATCATGTTGGACGGACCCTGTGTGGTGGCATTGGTAAGCACATTCCAGCTTACCGATTTAATAATTTTCTTGTTTGTGTCGTTTTTAGGGAATTCTTCATAAATCACCTTCAATTTTACATCGTAGGCAAAACTATTGGTTCCCGAACGCAGGCTGATGGTGAAAAATTCAGGAGTAACGGAAAAGTTGCTGTTGGAATCGCGAAATGGAGCAAAAACGATGCATTTGCCAACGATGTTGGTTTCGCCCCAAACTTTGTTGCCTGTTTTGGGTGACTGCACTTCTATTACATATCGTTTTGCAGGATCGAGGCTTCGGGAGCCTATTGTTGAAATTCGGTACAGGGGATTTTTATCGTTGGCGAACAAACCTGAATCTTTTGGAATGTTCCAAACCCGGCGCAAGGTATCGCGAAACGAGTTATCTGTACTTTTAATCAGCACAACCGCCGAATCGAGATACAGAGAGTCGCTAATTTTTGCTGCCTCCAATGCCCCGGTATTCTCATTTAGAAATGCCTTTCCAACCCGAATATATTGCACTGTATCATTGCAATCAAGCATGCCGTAAACCACTATGGTTTCTTTCCATTTGGCATTGATATTCAGGTCGTTTTTACAGGAAGAACCCAGTAAAAGCATGAAAATTACCCCCAGGGTAGTGAATGAAATACGGTGCTCTCTCCTCATGTGCAGATTGGAAACAGGGCAAAACTTTCTAACTTTGCCTAATCCTACCGCAAAGATGAGGAAATTTATTGTTGTATTGGTTCTGTTTTCGGTTTTTTACCCGGTGTTTACACAGCAGGTAAATAAAGAGTTTAACCGAATTCTTGTTGATGATCAGTTTATTCGTCCTGACGGAAAGTGGAAACAGGAATCGAACATTGACAACCAGTTTTTGGGTGTTGAAGATGGGTTCTCGGTCTGGCGCAAGAATACGAAAGCCGGATATTTTATTTTTCCTGAGAAAAATACTGAGTACAGTGTTTATGAGGTTCAGATAATTTTCGATTTCGATAAAAATTCTGAGAATTCAAACAGTGCCGGTTTGGTATTACAAGCCCAACCCGACGGCAGCGGTGCCATTGTGATTGAATTGAACAAAAAAAGACAGTATCGAATTCGCAGAGCCATGGGCAACACACTGGTGAACATTTCAGGGTCAGGCGAAGGTTGGTTGAAGGCAAAAAAACAAATTACGCAGGGACGGAATACCCTCATGGTTCGCACTTATGACAAAATCTATGACATCTACATCAACAACCAATACATTAGAACTTTTACGGAAATTGAATTTTCGAAAGGGCAAATAGGTTTGTATATAGGTGCAGGAAGTCGTGCATATTTTAAACAGCTTGTGGTGAAAACGGACGACGATCACGCCAATCCGGATCTAAGCAACAACACGCCAATTGATGAGCAAAAGGCACTGGCACAGGCACTGGTGAAACTGAAGGAAACCATTAACAAAAAAGACAAGCGAATTGCGGAGCTGGAAACCCAGATCAGAACAGGCGGCGGTGGAAGCAGACGGGCAGATTCCATGCTGATGAGACAGGCTGAGGAAGCAAGTATGCGGGCAGCGCAGTTAAACGCAGAACTGGAACAACAGAAATCTGAAAATGCCAGATTAAAGGAAACCGTTGAAAGGCTGGAAACATTCAGAAAAAATATAACCGAGAGTGAAAATGGTGATGTGATTATAAACCTCACCAACATGAATCAAAGGCAAAAAGAACAAATAGAAATGCTTCAGGCCACCATTCGCAATTTGGAAAAGGGACAAGCCGACCTAAAGCAGGAAAAAGCCGATTTGACCAGAGATTTGAGCAAAGCCAGAGCAGAAAGCGATCAGTTGAGGAATGCCTCTCTGGGTTTGCAGGTTCAAATGATTGAAAAAGACAGCATTTTACTTTCGCAGGAAGCCCGTATTCAAAAAACTGAGGATGCGTTGGCGAAGTGTTCAAGGCATTTACCCAAGGAAGAAAGGCCTGTGAAAGAGCCTAAAAAACCGAAACGCAAGGAAAAAGAAGCCGTGAAACAGGAGAAGGGATTGTTTGACGAATAATGTTATGAGTACCCAACAGAAAGAATTTAAAAAAGTGACAACACATGTTCTTCAAGAAATGAAGGACAAGGGCGAAAAAATTTCCATGCTCACCGCATACGATTTTTCCATGGCAAGAATTGTTGATGCAGCTGGAATTGATGTAATTCTTGTGGGCGACAGCGCCAGCAATGTAATGGCGGGGCACGAAACCACACTTCCCATTACACTGGACCAGATGATTTATCATGCCTCATCAGTGGTTCGCGGTGTCGACAGGGCGTTGGTAACGGTGGATTTGCCATTTGGCAGTTACCAGGGTAACAGCAAAGAAGCCTTGGTGAGTACCATCAGAATAATGAAGGAAAGCGGAGCCCATGCCGTAAAGATGGAAGGGGGCGAAGAGATTATAGAAAGTGTGAAGCGCATTCTTACCGCCGGAGTTCCGGTTATGGGGCATTTGGGGCTTACGCCGCAAAGTATTTATAAATTTGGAACCTACGCTGTTCGAGCCACGGAAAATGAAGAAGCGGAGAAATTGATACACGACAGCAAATTGCTGGAAGATGCGGGTTGTTTCGCACTGGTTTTGGAGAAAATCCCTGCTGATTTGGCCAAACGAGTTGCTGAAAATTTGAGGATACCGGTTATTGGAATTGGTGCAGGGCCGCATGTAGATGGACAAGTTTTGGTTGTGCACGACATGCTTGGCATCAACAATGAATTCAAACCCCGATTTTTGAGAAAATACGCCAATTTGCATAGTGTAATGACCGATGCCATTAAACAATATGTGATTGATGTAAAGGGAAGAGATTTCCCTAACGAAAAAGAGCTTTATTAATACAGGTCGCTGCTGTTGCAGCTGAAGTTCTTAACCGTTGGCCTTTTTGTGGTCGGCGAGAAACTGTGCCAAACCAATATCGGTTAAGGGGTGTTTGAACAAACCCATAATGGCGCTTAGCGGACAGGTTACCACATCAGCTCCTGCCTGTGCACTTTTAACAATGTGCAGCGGATTGCGAATGCTGGCGGCCAAAATTTCAGTTTCGTAACCCTGAACGCTGTAGATATGTGAGATTTGTTCAATGAGTTCCATGCCGTCCCAGCTGCTATCGTCTATTCTGCCGATGAATGGAGAAAGATAGGTAGCTCCGGCCTTGGCTGCAAGAATGGCTTGTCCTGCGCTGAAAACGAGTGTGCAGTTGGTGCGAATTCCCTTTTTAGTAAAGTAGGCAATGGCTTTCACGCCCTCGGGAATCATGGGGACTTTAACTACGATGTTCTTGTGCAACGCGGCCAACTTTTCGCCTTCGGCCACAATGCCGTTGAAATCGGTTGAAATGACCTCGGCACTTACATCGCCATCCACAATTTCGCAAATGGTTTTGTAATGCTGCATCACATTGTCGTGCCCTGTGATGCCTTCTTTGGCCATCAGGGAAGGATTGGTGGTTACGCCATCGAGAATACCCAATGCGTTGGCTTCGCGAATTTGATCGAGGTTGGCTGTATCGATAAAGAATTTCATTCCGCTTGCAAAATTAAATCGTGAATCGCTTGCCCCGAAATTAGGTGAACAAACTTATCACCAACTTTTCACCCGATACAGAATGTGCAGGCCTGCAAACGCCTGACTTAATCCGTAATCATAACCGGTTCTGTTGTTTGAATTCAGGCGCAGTCCTGCCTCCCCACGAAAATTAAACCGGGTTTTGCGAGGCATGTATTGAAAGCCCAATCCCAACTGAGGCATAATGCGAACCTTTGGCCACAAGGTTTCTTCAACAACGGCGGCACTGAATTTTTCATTAGCCGATTCCTTAAACATGCTTTGAAAACCAAAAATCAGGGTGGGATTGAATTTGGGTTTGTCATTGAATTTCAATTCCCCAACTGTATTCAAATGCCACATTCTGATGCTCGCCATGTAGAGTTGGGAGTTTTGTGAAACGATATCAGGCCGGTAATTCGCTTCGCTGAAACCGAAGGAAATATTGGCATTGAACAAATAATTCACACTGGCATGAACACTCAGCCCTGCTGAATAGGAATTGTGCACTCGGGTTGTGAAATAATTGCCCAACGCCTTACCGCCGTAATAGCGGTACATGTTCGATTCACCGCGACCATAAACCCCAATGCTTATATTCTCGGGAATTTGGCCCATTCCACAGGTTGCTGTCAGCAGAAAAATGAAGCAGAATACTTTTGTTTTCATTGTTTGAAATATCGTTTGTATCGGCTCGGCCTTATAGATAGCAAATATAAGGTAGCCAAATACCAGTATGCTGTAAAAAAAATATGAATTCCTTGAAGCTCAACCCGATCGATGATCGTGGTTCTGCCATTTTGACTCTGTACGCTGTGAACATGGCGCCATTTTTTCAGCCCACGGGGTAAGGTTATTCCTCGATCAATAAAAGTAAAATTCTTTGGTGTGCTGCGAAGGTGAGAAATTTCGCCCGACCATTGCATTTTTTGTCCGGGAACAACAATGGTGAATACCATTTGTGCACCCATGTAAAAACCGTCAAATCTCAACATTTGAAGCTTGCTCAGCGGCGGTGTGAGGTATTCCAGCAACTTTAAGTTAAAACCGTCTTTTACGATTTTGAAGGGGGCCGGAACGGTGGAACGAAGTGTGATTCTCAACATTTTTGTGTATGATAAAACTTTTTAACCCCTCGTTTGGTTTTTAATTGCACTGTTTTTGCAGTAAATTGTATAAGATTTTGGAAATGAAGATGGTTTCAGTAGTTCGAACAGCAAATTTTAATGCTGCGCACCGGCTCCATGTTCCCGAGTGGACAGATGAGGCGAACCGTAGTTTTTTCGGGCTGTGCAACAATCCGAATTTTCATGGTCACAACTATGAATTGCATGTAAAAATCACCGGTCCGGTTGATCCCGTTTCGGGTTACCTGATCGACATGAAGCAGCTCAAAGACTGGATTGAGGAAGATGTGGTGAGCCGCTTCGACCACCGCAACCTAAACCTGGACACGGAAGAATTCAAAAATCTCAACCCTACAGCAGAAAACATGGCGATTGTCATTTGGCAGTTGCTTAGAAAACGGGTTCCTGCCAACATGGAACTTGGAATCAGACTATACGAAACACCCAGAAATTATTGCGAATACAATGGATAACAACCATAACATAAATAATCCGGACACGCTTGGCGAAGACCATGTAGGGACCAACATGGATACTCCTTTGCGAGAAGATGCTTTTCAGATGGACAATGATTTGAAAATTGAACTCATCTCAAAGCATTTCAAGGAGATCATGCACATACTCGGGCTGGACCTGGAAGACGAGAGTCTGAAAGGCACTCCCATGCGCGTTGCCAAAATGTTTATCAATGAACATTTCAAAGGGTTGGATCCCCGCAACAGACCCATGCCTACTTTGTTTGAAAATAAATTCAAATACAAGGAAATGCTGGTTGAAAGGGATATCCACTTTTTCAGTACCTGCGAACACCACTTTGTACCCATTATGGGCAAGGCGCATTTGTCGTACATCAGCAGCGGTAAGGTAATTGGTTTAAGCAAACTGAATCGTATTGTAGATTACTATGCAAAACGACCTCAGGTGCAGGAAAGAATGACCGTTCAAATTGCGACCGAGCTAATGGATGTTCTGGAAACACAGGATGTGGCTGTTGTGGTTGATGCACGCCATTTGTGCGTAGCAAGCAGGGGTATTAAGGATATTTGCAGCTCAACTGTAACATCCAGTTATCATGGCAAATTCAACGATGTTCAAACCCGAGCTGAGTTTCTGAAATACATTGGAATGCCTACGGAGTAAACGGGAGCTTGTTCAATTAAAATCCAAATCCCAAACCCAAGCCAATTCGCGGCAGTAGCCCATTGTGATAAATGAAGTAGGGGGGAGGGCTATCGTTGAAATCGTAATCAGGTTCAGGAGTTTCCAGTTTCGTTGTGGCAATTCTAATGCCGGCGCCTACTGAAAGATCCACATAAAAGCCTTCGCCCAAAGAAAGTTGTTTTCCGAAAATGAAGCCGGGATAAATGGCTTGTGTGCTGATGTTGTTGGTGACAAGATCGGCAGGCCATCCTGGGAAATTTGGTTTTTCATACCTAACTTTTTCTTTGTAGTTGCCAAATTGGGCGAACATGCCCACATAATAGCCTCCAACCCTGTTGCTGCCCAAAGACTTTTCTACCCGCAGTTTGTTTATGTAGTACTTGAAGGCATAATCGATTGTAATGCCCGAGGCTTCAAGTATTCCTGTATTGTTTGAGCCTGTAGTAGGCCTGCGGTACATGGCTTCAATACTAATTTGATTGCCGGCGCTATGCTCTTTGTTCAAGAATTCACCTGTTAGCCACAATCCACCTCGGATAAGGTGTTGGGGGCTGAACTTGAAAATGACTTCGGGCACATCGCTTTTTTGAATGGGTTGCGAGTGTAAAGCCAAAGCCGAACACAGGGCGGAAATGGTAAACAAGAGTTTTTTCATGCGGTAACTGGTTAGAGTATTGCTCAATACTACCGATTTTTTTTGAATATCCCCTATGTCATTTGACAAAAATATTCACCATTTTGCTCATTTTAAATCCGTAACTGCGGTGTGAACCATCGGCGAACTGCAATCCAATTCTGTGTTTTCCCGAATCAAGTTCAATGTGCGTGTAGGTTTGGCCTTTGCCATAATGCATGATTTTATTGCTGTTCATGGGCAGCATATCCCCCGCTTTAATAAAGGGGACAGTATCAATAAGCAGGTGATGATGACCCGCGTTGGCCCTGACTCCGCTGTCGGTGGGCATGATCATCATTTCTTTGATGCCGAATTTGATTAAAATGGGATTGCTTAGGGTGTCGCCGTCGTTGATGTTCTCGAAAAATACAGCCTGTTCTTTTTTAATGACGGCTGTATCCATATTGATGTTTGATGGGTGTTCACCGTGGTTTGGCGAGCCGCTGCATGCAAAAAGAAAAGCGGCCGCAATAGCCGCTTTTGTTAAGGAATTTAACCTCATAAAGTTTTTGGGCGAATAACCGGACTCGAACCGGCGACCCCCAGTGCCACAAACTGGTGCTCTAACCACCTGAGCTATATCCGCCGTAAAGGGCTGCAAAAATAATACATCGTTCCCATTTTCTCAACAGGAATTGCGGGTAATTTGGCATCTTTGCAGGTATCTCAACAGCAGGGGCACTTCATATTCTCTATTTGCCAAGCTGGTTTCCCAATCGGGATCAGCCATTTAACGGTGTTTTTTGCCGCGATCTGGCTGAATTGCTTACTCAAAAAAAACGCATTACGGTGGCGCATTTGGCTGCATTGAAAGGTAGTTGCAGAACTGAGGTTCATCATGCAGCTCAGGATTCGTTGTACACAGAAATTTTTGTTGAACTGCCCGAAAAACGAGGCGTTGTAAATAAATTGGCGCATCAGTTTCGTTATTACAGGGCTTTGTTCAACATTGTAAAACAGTTGGTAAAAAGCGGCAACAAGCCCCATTGTATGCACGCCCAGGTAACCTGGAAAAGCGGTTTCGATGCGGCCTTGCTAAGCCTATGGTTTGGCATTCCGTTTTTGGTAACCGAACACAATACCGATTGGCTGCCTGAAGACAGAAAATATCCGTTGTGGAAACGACTGCTTAGCCGCTGGGCACTGAAAAAAGCCAATGCGGTGACAGCCGTATCGCAAAACCTGGCGAATGCCATTGAAAAAGAAACGAAGAAAAAGGTTGAGGTCATTCCCAACAGCATACATCCAGCCTTTTTGCCGGAAAAGGTGGGTTCAGCTCCCCAGATTCCGGTATTTTTACATATTTCCAATTTTCGCAATGCGCACAAGCAAACCGACCGCATTGTGAAAGTATTTTCACTGTTTGCCGAAGAAAATGCTGAAGCCATGCTGCAATTGAATGTGCCTGAAAAGGAGTTTCGTTCATTTAAAGAGCAAAACCCGCATTATGCCTGGGACAGAATTGAACTGCTGCCTCCCGCTGCAGACAGGCAAACTTTGGCAGAAAGAATGAGCAAGGCAACGGCGATTGTCAGTTACAGCCGTTTTGAAACCTTTGGACTGACCTTGGCAGAGGCGGCTTGCCTGGGTGTGCCCAGCATTTACACCGCATGCGGTGGCGCCGATGTGTTTTTTGACGCAGAAATGGGCGAAATGTGCGACGCCGATAACGATCAAAGTTTGCTGAAAGCCATGCACTATGCAGCGTTGCCCGGCAGGTTTAACCGACAACTGATTGCAGAAAAGGGAAGACGATTGTTTTCAAATGACGCTGTTTTGGAGGCCTACGATAAACTGTACCGTAATATTACAAACTGATTATGTGTGGAATTGGCGGCATATTTTCTTTAAAACCCAGGCCTGCGGCCGAGTGGAGGGAGAAATGCATGCTGATGTCGGCCAAAATGAAACACCGCGGACCCGACGATGAGGGTTTTGTTCTTTTTGCATCCGATGGCAGGGCGGAGGCCTTTTTGGGCGACGACTCAATGCCGGTTCCCGGACTTCGCCACATTTCAGAGGCTGCAGGAAACTTCAGCGGGGCACTGGTGCACCGCCGTTTAAGCATTGTCGGTTTGGGTTTGGGTGGGCATCAGCCCGTTGCTGCTGCCGATAAACAGCACTGGCTGGTGTACAACGGTGAAACATTTAATTTTAAGGATCTGGACCAACTATTCGGTTTTGAAAACCAATCGGGTACCGATACCGAAACGGTTTTAAAGTTGCTGAGCTCTAAAGGTGCCGATACCGTTGAACAACTTGATGGCTTTTATGCACTCGGTTTGTATGAAGACAGTTCCGGTTTGCTGAGGCTGCGCAGGGACAAAACCGGAGTCAAGCCACTATACTACGCTGTTAATGATGAGCAGTTTGCTTTTTGCTCTGAACCGGCGGCATTGCGAAAGCTGTTCGGAATGAAAGAATTGAATGCGCAGGCCGTTTTTCATTTGCTGGCTGAAGGCGTTTTTGTGCCCGGATTGCCTTTGGTGGATGGAATTTACGAAGTGCAGGAAGGGTTGGATGTAAACACCCGAACCCTGCAAATGGAATGGTGGTTCGGTGCCGATGTGGAGGGAAAGCCGGAAAAAACTTTGCGCGATGAACTGGAGCAAAGTGTGAAACGGCGGTTGATGGCCGATGTGCCTTTGGGTTTTGCCCTAAGCGGTGGGCTGGATAGTGCAGGAATTGTGGGGCTGGCGAGAAAAAGTCTGGGCCCGGAAGCGGAAATGAAGCTTTTTTCGGTGGTTTCGGGTAATCCTGCGGCGGATGAAAGCGCCTGGCAAAAGCAGGTTGCCGATTTTAACGGTGCGCAGTGGTTTAAACTGAACATGGATGAGGTGGGAATGGGCAGCTTGCTGGATGTGGCCGCCCGTTCTGATTTGCCGGCTGTGGGCTGGAACAATGTGGCGCATTTTGAACTTTGCCGGTTGGCGGCCTCGCAGGGGGTGAAGGTGTTTTTCAACGGGCAGGGTGCCGACGAGTTGTTTGGCGGTTACCCCGATTACCTGGCGCGAGATTTTATGCGGCTGTGGCCCTTTGTGTTGAAGCATGTAAAAACCTTGCCCTTGAATTTTGCCGAGGCGCTGAAAATGTATTTGAAGCTGAAAGCACAAAGCTGGGTTCCCGGTTTACAAATATTCTACGCAAAAAATGCGGAGAATAATATATTAAATAAAGATTACAAGCAATTTACGCCGTTTCTATGGCAAATAGCTCATTTGGGTGCCGATGCCAAAATGCAGCACGATTATTTTGCGCAAAAACTGCGGCAAATGTTAATGTGGGATGACCGTAACGGAATGGTTCACAGTCTGGAAAGCCGCAATCCGTTTGCCGATGACATGTCGCTTGCCCGTTGGTTGAATGTTCCGTTTAAAGAAAAGTTGCAAGGCGGTTTTACCAAAAGTCCGCTGCGCCATGCGCTGAAAGGAGTTGTGCCAGAACCGGTGCGGATGCGCAGCGACAAAAGGGGGTTCAGCGTGCCCGATTCAGATTTAACCCGCCTGCACCGAAATGAACTGGAGCCATATTTTATGAGCTCTGTTTTGGATGATTTTTCGCCCCGCCCGAAGCGGGACCAACTGCTCAAAAAACTCAATCTGCAGGACGGTAAGCAACTGCGCACCTATTTCAGATTCAGTGCCTTTGCGGCCTGGTTAACCCACTTGCATAACGAATGAGTCCGGTAAAAACCTTTTTGATTCAGATTCTTCGCGCCGCCCTGTCGGCCCTGTTTGTGGTGCTGTGTTCGCGTTGGATGGGGCCTGAAGGCAGGGGAGAACTGGGTTTGCTGTTGTTTTGGGCCGGCTTGCTCATGACTGCCAACGATTATGTAGGCGGTAGCAACCTGGCGAACATGATGCAAAAGCACAAGCCGGCGGCGCTTTTACCCATCAGCTTTGGGTGGGCATTCTGGATAGTGGCCTCGGCTGTCGCCACACTTTGGATTACACAACCTTCGGCCAAAATGGGCCTCATGTTGGGTTTCATAAGTTTACCGTTGTTGTTGCTCAGCATTGTGTACAACATGCATCAGGGTTTGGGCATGGTGCAAAGGCGCAACCGACTGCAGTTGCTGCTGGAGGCCTTGAAACTGATTTTTCTGGTTGCGCTGCTTTTACAAACCCGCGATTTTACCTTATCGGTAGGCACAGCCGTTGGGGCCTTGTTTTATGCCATGCTGGTGGTTTTGTTAATTGCGCTGTGGCAATTGCGAAAGCAAATTTTTCCAGCGCTATTGGCGCCGGAAAGACCTCCCTTGGCCTTGTTCAGCAGCGGTTTTTGGAGTCAGAACGGGCATTTGGCGCAGTTTCTGGCGTACCGTCTCAGTTTGTACACCCTTACCTGGTTTAGCGGTTCGCATTTTCAGGCCGGTATTTATGCCAACGCCCTGCTTATTGCCGATACCATTTGGATTTTCGCCAACAGTTTCGGCACCATTGCCCACATCAGAATTTTGCGCAGCGTCAATCCCCGGTTTCAGGCCGATATCACGCTTCGTTATGCTGTATTGGCCTTGGCCGGAACCTGCGTGGCCTGTTTGATGCTGGTTTTGGTTCCTGCAAACTGGTTTACCGCTGTTTTTGGTGCGGGTTTCGAAAGTCTGAAAGCCACTGTAATTTTACTCATTCCTTCCATTTTAGCGGTTGCCGCCTCCAGTTTGTTCAGCCACTATTTGCACGCGGTGAACCGGTTTAAAGCGCTGTTTTTGGCTAATGCCTGCGGATTGATATTGCAAACTTTGCTGGGCTTTTTCCTTATTCCCAAGCTGGGCTTGCCCGGGGCTTGCATTTCGGCCAATGCCGGTTTTGTTTTGGTTTTTCTGCTGGTGTTTCTGTTTTTCAGGCAGTCCAATCCCGGGGCGCACTTTCACGGAAAATTCCGTCTTCGGGCACTGTGGCGCATTGTAAGGCAGTCGTTGGGATAAATCAGCTCAGGGTTTCAAGAATCCACACGGCAACATGCCCATCGAAAATGCTGTATTCAAACAGAAATTCGTTCTGTTCGTCGTCTTTGTGAAATTTTCCGGTAAATCTGCCTTCCTCGCCCAGATCGAATTCTGCGATGCTCAGGTGTTTTTTAAAATCCACCTCTTTTTTGCCGTAGTGCTTA
This sequence comes from Flavobacteriales bacterium, assembly GCA_947459165.1. Taxonomy (GTDB): domain Bacteria; phylum Bacteroidota; class Bacteroidia; order NS11-12g; family UBA955; genus RGEC01. The sequence goes on along the minus strand of CANHCW010000007.1, from coordinate 467 downwards.
AACATGCTTTCCTTGGCACCCCAAATCAGCAGCAGACTTTCAACACGCCGGGTGGCATGAATGTGTTTTTTGTCGGTGGCGTTGCAAAATTTGTCTTCAATTTTCAAAATGCGGGGTTGCAGGGTTTCAATATCGATGCCCGTTGATTCCACGGTATTGAAAATGGCAGCAGCGTAATTGCCGCTGTGGCTCCAGCTGAAATGCACTTCTGAATTGTCGAAATGGGGTTTGCCCTTTTCGTCTTTGCTGATGCTCAGTTCAGGATAAAAAGTTTTTGCCAGCACCCGGCAAGCCAAATAATGGCTTTGTCGCAGGGGATTCATGGCTGAAATGAGCTCGGTTTCCTTGTCGTTGGGATTGTATTTTTGCAACAGCTCTTCCGCGGTTTCTGTAATTTTCCAGAAACCCACGCGAAGGTGCGGACCGGGCAATATCAAACGATCTAACGGAATGTCGGCGAAAATAGG
>CANHCW010000006.1 GCA_947459165.1 Flavobacteriales bacterium | reverse complement strand
TGTGGTGGTGCTAAAACCACTGAAAACGCTACTAACACTGACAGCATCCAGAAGGACAGCATCGCTAAGGCTGAAGCTGCTGCTAAAGCAAAAGACAGCATGGACAAAGCTGCTGCTGAAGCTTCTAAGAAGGATTCTGCCAGCAACGCCAAAGGCGGAGACAAGAAAGCTGACAAGAAGACCAACTAAGCTTTTTTCAAAAACTTTAAAAGGCGACCATCGGTCGCCTTTTTTTTGCTCACCACCCACCTTTGTCTTATTATGTTGAACCAACAGCCCTTCCCACAGGCAGCATTTCACTCGGATTGTGAAGAATTTTCAGAATGTTGAAGAATAAAAAAACTTGCAATACAAAAGTTTGTTATCTATTTTTGCCCTAATCAACATGAAAAGAAGTTTCTTCATCGTGTTTGCCTTTCTTCTTGTCAGCCCCATTCTGGCTGATGGAAGCAATGGTCCCGGTACTTCCGCTGCTACTGCCTTGCCGGGCCCCAATTTTACTTTGAATCCAAATCCTGTTACCGGTTCATACTTCAATATCAATCTTGAATTCAAGGAAACTGAGTTTCCCGAGGCCAAGGTAACCATCACCAGTGTTTTGGGTCAGGTTGTTTACACCGCGCCTGTTCGCAAAACCGAATTCGCTACAGGCTCTGTTCGCATTGAATTGGCTGATGCCCGCCTGAGTAAAGGAATGTATTTCGTTCAGATTTCCAGCGGCGAAAGCACCAAAACGCAGAAACTCGCTGTGCGCTGATATGTCGCAGCATCTTGTTCAGGTTCGCCCTGCAGCAGAAAAAGACATACCTCACATTTTTCGACTAATACTGGAACTGGCTCATTACGAAAAGGCGCCCAATGAGGTGATTAATACTGAGCAAAATCTGCTCCTTCACGGTTTTAAAAGCAATCCGCCGCTTTATCATTCCTGGGTAGCAGAAACGGTTCATGGAGGCGTTGTTGGAATGGCATTGTGTTATATTCGCTACAGCACTTGGAAAGGGCCTGTGCTTTACCTTGAAGATATTGTGGTGAGTGAAGATTACAGAAAGCAGGGAATAGGCATGATGTTATACAACGCATGCCTTCAGTTCGCCAAGGATAAGGGATTTAAGCGCATGACCTGGCAGGTTTTGGACTGGAATACGCCTGCCATTGAATTTTATAAAAAGGTGGGCGCCGGTTTTGACAACGGTTGGGTGAATGTGAGTATTGATTTAAATGAATAGAACAGGCAACCGGCTGTGGAATGATTTGTGGCCTGCGTTTACCGTTGCATCCCTGCCCGTACTGTCTTATTTTGTTTTTGTTTTCAGCGGTGTTAATCAGTCTGAACTGGGCTTACGACCGGGTGATTTAATCAATAGCTGGGGTGTGTTTACCTGTCCGTTTGTGCATGCCGACTGGATGCATCTTCTTGGCAATGCCGGCTCACTGTATTTGTTTTTTGGATTGCTGTTCTCACTGTACAAAAAGATAGCGGGAAAAGTGACTTTGTTGCTGTGGACATTAACCGGTTTGTTGATGTTTCTATTCGCCCGAAGCGGAAATATTCACATTGGTGCAAGTGGTGTGGTGTATGCCCTGGCGTCCTTTCTCATTTTTGCCGGTTTTCTTTCAGGAAGCCGAAAAATGAGAAATGTATCCTATTTGGTTGTCATCTATTTTGGCAGCATGATATGGGGTTTCCTGCCTTATGATTCACATATTTCCTGGGATGGACATTTGTGTGGTGCGGTAACGGGTTTCATTACAGCGCTGTTCTTCAGAAAAGTTTATAAAAGAGAGTACGCTGATGTGTTGCCGGATTGGTTTGCAGAAGCTGAGGATAAAAAAGATGAATATGCCAGGTTTGGTATTAAAGACAAATTAGAACAATAAGCCGGCCAGCGTTGCAGACAGGTAGGAAGCCAGCGTTCCGCACAACAAAGCCCGCATTCCCAGTTTAGCTAAATCACCGCGCCTTTCCGGTGCCAAGGCTCCAATTCCCCCAATTTGCATGCCCACACTGCTGAAATTGGCGAAGCCACAAATAGCAAAACTGACAATCATGTAACCTTTTTCACTCAAAATAGGAAGGCTGTTTGAGGTGAGATTTTTAAACGCCACAAATTCGTTAATGGTTATTTTTTGTCCCAATAGGGTGGCAGCATTCTGAATGTCGCCTGAAGGGATTCCCATGGCCCAGGCGAAAGGGTAGAAGAGCTTGCCGAAAATCCAGTCAAGACTAAGATTGAATTGCGGATTGAACCAGTGACCGATATGCAACAACATCCAGTTTAACATGGCAATAATGGCGATAAATCCTATGAGCATGGCCACAACATTCATGGCAATTTTAAATCCATCGGCAGCTCCGTGGCTTATGGCATCGATAATATTGGTATAATGGCTTTTCACATCGAGCTTCACCTTGCCCATGGTTTGCGACTCTTCGGTTTCAGGAAAAACAATTTTTGAAATAACCAGCGCCCCCGGTGCAGCCATTAAAGAGGCGGTTAATAAATATTCTGCCTTGGCTCCCATATTCACATAAACAATCAAAATTCCACCGGCTATGCAGGCCAACGAGCCACTCATGGATGCAAGCAACTCGCTTTTTGTCATGCTGTTCAGGTAAGGTCTAATCATTACCTGGGCTTCTACTTGTCCTACAAAGGCACTTGCAACATTGCTCAGTGCTTCGGCACCACTCACGCGCATAATGAAATTCATTCCCTTCGCAATAAGGGCAACCAGTCGCTGCATTACGCCCCAATGATAAAATACAGCCACGAGTGCGCAAACAAGAATGATGGTGGCGGTGATGTTAAATGCAAATACGAAAGAACCCGGTGCAGCATAGTTTTGGGGGCCGCCGCTTCCCATTGCGGCTACGCCTCCGTAAACAAAATCGGCCCCCTGTTTGGCAAATCCCTCCAGCTTTTCCATTCCTTTTCCCAGGAACTTAAAAAAGTTGGTCACCGGCTCAACCTTCAGCACCAGAAATGCAATAAGTACCTGCAGAAGCAAGCCGCTTATTACAAGTCTGTAATTAATGGCTTTACGGTTGTTCGAAGCCAGCCAGGCCAGTCCCAGAATGAGTAGTATGCCTGCCAGTCCTGTAAATCTTTCCATTTTGTAAGGGCGAAAATATCGTTTTCACCCTGTACAAAAAAATGAATCAGGCAATCTGTCCCTCTATGTAATCAATCAGGCTGTGAATGACCTTGATGTGTATTTCCTGAGCCCGGTCTGCAAACTCGCTGTGAGGGGCTCTGATTTCGATATCACAAATGCGGCCAATTTCACCTCCATCTTTGCCTGTCAGGGCCACCGTTGTCATTCCCATGGATTTGGCTGTTTGAATGGCTTCAATCACATTGCGGCTGTTCCCACTCGTGCTGATTCCCAGCAATACATCACCTGCTTTCCCCAGCCCTTCAACAAATCGACTGAAGACAAAATCATAACCAAAGTCGTTTCCAACGCAACTGATGTGACTGGGGTCGCTTATAGCCATAGCCGCCAGGGCTTTTCTGTTTCCGCGATATCTGCCGCTTAGTTCTTCAGCAAAATGCATCGCATCGCAATGGCTTCCCCCGTTACCGCAACTCATTATTTTTCCGCCATTTTTCAAACTCTGTGACATGGCTTCGCCTGCTTTGGCAATCTGCTGCATATTGCGGTCATCGGCCAAAAACGCAGACAGCACATCGGCTGCCTGTGTAAAGTGACTTTTTATTCTATCGCTGCTCATCACCCACGCGTTTAAATTCTTTCAATCCGTTATCGAGAAATGCCTTGAATTTTTTTGAGTCGTAATCAAAGGTTTCGGCAGAGCCCGGGTTTTGCAGCAATACCTCATCGCCGGTCATCAGCACATACATGGGTTGACTATTGCTATTGAAGTAGCAGGCTTGTAATTCGGTATTCTTTTCCCCCAGCATGGTAATTTTTCTTTTGCTGTATCGTCCGGTAAACTGCTGATCTTCCGGCAATTTTATCTTTTTGTCATCTACATACAAACTCACCACGATGTAATCGTTTTTCAAGGTCTTCAAAACATCGGGCTGACTCCATACTTTTTCCTCCATTTTTCGGCAATTCACACAACCATGTCCAGTAAAGTCAATAAAAAGTGGTTTTTTCTGTTCTTTTGCGCAAGTCAGGGCTTGCTCGTAATCGTAATAACCCTGAATGCCATGCGGCAAATGGAGCTGATCGCCGTATAGGGGCTCTGCGCATGAATTGGTGGTTTTGCCGGATGCTTCCAGCGCAATTCTGTTGATGTCGAAATCTTGAGTATGAAGGGGTGGTAGATAACCCGAAAGGGCTTTCAATGGTGCGCCCCACATTCCCGGAATGAGGTAGGCAACAAAGGACCAGGAGGCGATAATCAAGAACAACCGGGGAACTGAAATATATTTCAAGTCGCTGTCGTGCGAAAATTTGATTTTGCCCATAAGGTAAATGGCCATCAGTGAAAAGATAACAATCCACAAAGCCAGATAAACTTCACGATCCAGCAATCGCCAGTGATATGTTTGATCGGCAGTACTCAGGAATTTCAGCGCAAAGGCAACCTCAATAAAGCCCAATACTACTTTTACACTATTCAGCCACCCACCTGATCTGGGCAAGCTCTGCAAATAATGCGGAAACATGATCAGCAGACCAAAGGGAAGTGCAAAGGCCAATGAAAATCCGAACATGGCCACCACCGGTGTCGCCAATCCGCCCTTGGCACTTTCAACCAGTACGGTTCCAACAATGGGACCGGTGCAGCTGAATGAAACCAAAGCAATGGTCAGCGCCATAAAAATGGGGCCGGCAAAACCGCCTTTATCTGCTCTTTTATCAATGGCCGTAACCCACGATGAGGGCAATACCAATTCAAACGCACCAAAGAAACTTGCGGCAAAAACAAGAAAAATGGCAAAAAAGAAAATATTGGGCAACCAATGCGTGCTCAGCCAGTTTGCGGCATCGGGGCCCACCAGTTTGCTCACAATGGTGCCAATTACAACATAAATTGCAATGATACTTACCGAAAAAACGAGGGCGTCGCGAATGGATTGTTTCTTATCGTTGCTTCTCAGGAAAAATGATACTGTCATTGGAATCATGGGAAATACGCAAGGCGTGAGTAAAGCCAGCAATCCGCTTGTAAACGCCAGCCAAAACACCAGCATCATTCCCTGATTGCCTCCGGAAGTGGGTTTGTCGCCCAAACTGCCTTTGTACTGAAGTGGAGAGCAATCGCCTTTGTTTCCATTCAGGCGGTACGAGTGTTTTTCGCTATCCTCAACCGAAACCTTTATTGCATTTTCAGAGCTGTCTGTTTTCGCCGTGTCCTTATTCTCTGCGCTTTTGTCATCAGGTTTCTCATCCTTTTTATTGTTATCGCCCCCGCTTACAAGCAGGTTGCCACTCAGTGCAATGTTTTCATTAATGGGAACACATCCTCGGTCATTGCACATTTGCCCGGAAAAATCACACTGAACGCTAAAATCGGTTCCGGTAACTTTAATTTTCTGTTTAAAAACGGCATCGCCCGAAAATACGCCGGTTTTGCAGGTAATTTTGTCCATTTCCGCATTCTCATCGGGTTTTAAAACATCGCCCACACCATAAAACTTTCCGACGGTAACAAATCCTTTTCCTTTGAATTCCATGTACGCGCGCTGCGCACCGGTGGTTTCAGGGCAGTCTGATTTCTCACTGTATATGTGCATGGTTTTAGTCGGCACCACTGTAACTGTGAGGTCAATTATATCGCCAACCTTGGCGGTCTGTGCCGGCAGCCTCATGGTTGCGCTTCGCACTTTTGTCATTTGCGCCTGTGCCTTCACCGAAATACACAGGGCGGTCAAAACAAAAAGATGTTTAAATTTCATTCCAATTGCAAAACTACGAATGCAGTCAGATTATTGTTTTGTTTCTCAATTCCTTTTTTCAAACTGTGAAAATTAGATTTCGGTTTTGCATGCCTTGTTCATAATTAAAAAGCCCCGTAAATCGTTCTAACAATAAATTTGTCTTATCGTGTTTTTGGTCAGGTTTGTTTTCATGGCTTCGTTCATTGTGGTATGCGCGGTTTCGGCGCAGAACACCACTACGGCTCAATATATTGATGCTTACAAGGGCATTGCCATGCAGGAAATGAGAAAGCATGGTATACCTGCCAGCATCACCCTTGCGCAGGGAATTTTGGAAAGCGCAAGCGGCAACAGCAAACTGGCCAAAGATTGCAATAATCATTTCGGCATTAAATGTCGCAAAAACTGGACAGCTAAATTTTGCCTGGCCGATGACGATGCACCCAACGAATGTTTTCGCGGATATGAAACGGCAGATGAAAGTTATCACGACCACAGTTTATTTTTAAAAGAGAATTCGAGATATGCCACCTTATTTTCTTATGCGGTAACAGATTATTCATCTTGGGCACATGGATTACGCACTGCAGGATATGCCACCAATCCCGCTTATGGTAGCAGTTTAATTGCTGTAATTGAAAAGCACCGTTTGGCGGCATTCGACAGCATGGTTGTACTGGGAGCCGATTATGTTCCTGTGGGAATTTCTGCAGTTGCAACCGAACGGACAGTTAACGGCTTGCCCGCAGTGGTCGTAGTTTCAGGTCAAACGGCTGAATCCATTGCCAAAGACCAGGAGATGGCGGCCTGGCAAATTTATAAGTACAACGACCTGAAACGCGGTGAAAAAATACAGCCGGGAGACATTGTTTATCTTAAACCCAAGAGGCGTAGTGCCGATATTCCTGTTCATGTGGTAAGAGAGGGTGAAAACATTCGAAGCATCAGTCAGCTTCATGGAATTAAGTTAAAGCACATTTACAAAAAAAATGATCTTAAGCCGGGTCAGCTGGTCAAGGCGGGAGACATTTTATATCTGCAGAAAAAAAGAACGGAGCAAAAATCAGCGAGCAATCCATCCAAAGCAGATACCACGGCAGGGAAAACCGCTAAAATCGGTGAAAAAACAAATTCGCCGACAATCAGTCAAAATGAGGAATCGGCTGCATTATTTCACTTGGTTAATTCCGGAGAAACACTTTATTATATAGCCAGAAAATATCGGGTTACTGTAGAAGACCTGATCGAATGGAATTCCCTAAAGTCGAATACCATTAAATCCGGACAAAAACTGGCATTGCAAAAGTCATCTTTAGATGAAACGGATGAAGGTGAGGGAAAAATTGAACCGATAAAAAGAAATGCGGCGGTTGTGCAGCGGAAGTCACATACAGTGCAAAAAGGAGAAACGCTTTATCAGATTTCAAGGAAATATTCCATTTCGGTAGAGAATTTAAAAAAAATCAATGGCGTGGATGGAAATTCCATTTTCCCGGGACAACGGCTGTTTTTGCAGCCTGAGTGAAATTTAGAATTGTAAGATTTCTGTCATTTGAAAATTTTTTTCAGTGAAAACTTGCAACCTATGTAAGGTTTAGCGTCTTTTGTGATAATAAAACTGCAAAAACCAAATCAATATTTCAAACAATATGAAGTTCACAATTACCAAACTAACCCGTGCTCTTGGCCTTCTGGGCTTAGGAGTCATGGCCATGTTACCGGGTAGGTCAGGGGCGCAAATGTGCTCTGCAACCAACGCCTGGGGATGTGGTCACAACCTGGCAGGTAACATCACTGACATCAAAATCAGCAATGTTGCCGGAACCTTGGCCTCTTACTCAGGTCTTGGTTGTTCAACCACCGCGGCAGTCAGCCAAAATCTTGTAAATGGAGGAAGCCCCATTACAATCACTGCCGGAGAAAACATCACCTTCGAAATTACCGCCAACACCGATGCTTACGGTTACGGCTGGTCTTCTCGCGTAGGTATTTGGTTAGACATCAACCGCGACAATTCTTACTCTGCGGCAGAATGTCTGGCTAATCCTCAGTCGGGACCTTTCTCAGGTGTAAGCACAACTCCTGTTAAAAGCACCATCAAGATGCCTTGCTGGAGTGCAACAGGTTTGAGCAGACTGCGTTTCCGCGGTTCTTCATCGGTTTACACTCCTCCCAGCGCAAGCCAGGGTTGTGGTTCGGTGAACACTTACGGTAACATTATCGATGTGGAAGTTGATCTGAAACTGGGTCTTCCTCCCGTTGCAGGTTTTGTTCTTCCCAAAGGACCTAACTACGAAAATACTTCTGTAAGTTTCAACGCTACTAGTCCAAACACATTCTATACTTACCGCTGGACATTCGGTGGTCCCAATGTAACCCCCATCACCACAACCGGTACAGTAGGTCGTGCTCGCTGGGCTCCACCAACTCCGCCAACCAACTATGATGTAAAATTGGTGGTTGATTATTGCGGAATTCGAGATTCTATCTCGCGTACCGTGAAGATTGAAAGACCTGTGAATGTTCCAACGGCTGATTTCATTGCTAAATCCAATAGTGTTGAAATCTATTACACCATGGATCTGCTCGATCTTTCTACCAACGGAGCCTTTAAATGGAGCTGGGAGGTAACTTCTCCAACCGGATTGGTTTATACTTCTACACAACAAAACCCGTCTTTCTTCCTCGACGAATTGGGTAAATGGTCTGTATGTTTGACATCAGAAAATGGTGTTGGTGCTTCTACCAAAATTTGCAAAAATGCTTATGTAGAGTGCGTTCCTCCCTCAGAATATTACATGGGCCCAAGCAAAGAGGGCAACAACAAGCGCGGTATGCTTTATGATAATGGTGGTCCTACAGGACCTTATGGTTCCAGCCGCCGTGCAAGTATTGACTACTTCAAAATTCTTCCTTGCGGTGCAACCGAAATTCGTTTGAAATTCCGCAGCTTGAAACTGGCTGATGCCAATGACAGATTGCGTATTTACGATTCGGACATTGCCGATCCAACCAAAGAGTTGACTCCTGCCGCAGGTATCAACAGCACCAACCAAAATACCTGGAGAACCCAGACTATCAAAGCTAAGAGTGGTGCAGTTTACATTACTTTCGAATCAAACAGCTCAGGCCAAGATTCAGGCTTTATCATCAACTGGGATTCGGATTTGGCGCCTCCTATCAAGCCCGAGGCTGACTGGTCAACACAGTACAACCCTGCTTCAGTATTTACCAATGTTACATTGAACAATACTTCCAAAAATGTACAGGGTGCAACTACCTGGGAATGGATCATTGACGGTGTGTCTACCTCATTCGTGCAAAACTATTCATTCACTCCTCTTTCAAGCGGGCCAATGAATGTTTGTTTGGTAGCCACTACTTGTAATGGAACAGATACCACATGCAAAACTCTGGATGTAATCACTCCTTCCAAACCCGGAAGTCTTGATTTTACAGCTTCTTTGACTCGCCCAAGCGTTGGTAATGTTGTTGACTTTAAAGTTACAACTGATTATGCCAGCAACTTTGAGTGGAGCATCTTCCCAACTACTTACACAGTTGTTAGAGGTTCCCTCACCGGTACCAATCCCAATATCAGTCTTCGCTTTAATACCGGCGCTTGTTACACCTTTACTTTGAAGGCATGGAATGCAGCTGATCCAGTGAACACAGAGAAAAAAGTAATCAAGAACAAATATGTATGTGCTCTTGACTATTGCATTCCTTTGGTTGACCTGTTGAGTGCCGATATCGGAATTAACAATGTTAAATTGACTCAGGGTTCAACTACCCTCATCGACAAAACTACTACAAGTGGTGAAGTAGCTTACAGCAACTACACTGCTTCAGATGTAGCCAGATTGATGTTCGGATCTACTTACACATTGGATGTAGCCCGCTTGAGCAACAGCAACAATGTAAACTACAAAGCTTGGATTGACTGGAACATTGACGGCGACTTCAATGATGCTGGTGAAGAAATCCTGACAAGCGGATCTATTTCAGGTCTGTCAGCAACAGCAACATTTACTGTACCCGACAAGAGTGCTTCTTTCGAAGGGGTTTCTCGCATGCGTGTAGCAAGCAGCTTCTCAAACTTTGACAACACTCCTTGCGGTGTAAATACTGTAGGTGAATTCGAAGACTACGGTTTGATTCTGGCTAACGACAATGCTCCTCCTGTTATTACACTTGTAGGCAAAGACACTCTTTATGTTGAAAAAACTTCAACTGTAAACGGATGCTGGTCTGAAATTGCTAACACTACTTTCAAAATACAAGACCCAACTGAAGGTGATTTGATTGCCAAGAACAGATACACTATGGTAAGCGACTTGGATTGCACCATCCCCGGTATCTATTCAATTGAAATCAACTCTGTAGATGCGTCAGGTAATGCAGCAGTAAGTAAGCGTCGTACAATCTATGTGGTATTGGATAAAACTCCTCCCACTCTGACATTGAACGGAACAGCGACTGAAACTGTTGAGCAGTGCGGTACTTACAAAGATCCAGGTGCTGTTGCAACTGATTTGGTTGATGGTAACTTGACCACTGCTATTGTGGTTACCGGTTCTGTAAACACTTCAGTGGTTGGTTCTTACACTCTTACTTACACAGTAAGCGATGCTCAGGGCAACACAGCTGTTAAAACCCGCACCGTTATGGTGAAGGATACCAAGAAGCCCGGTATTTACACTGTAGGTGTTCGTATCGTAGACAAGGCTGAGGTTAAGATTCAGATTGGCAGCATCTTCGTTGACAACATTTATGCTGAAGACGAGTGCAATGGTCCTATCCCAGTTGTGAAAACTCCTGGCTTCAACGGTCCGGTAAACACCGCTGTAAAGGCTACTTACCCTGTAATTTACACAGCTGTTGACCCCAACGGTAACAAAGCTGACGAAGATGGATTTGTGCTAAATTATAAAGTGGGTGACTTCATTGCTCCTGTAATCGAGTTAAACACTTCAGACATTCTCTTCCACGATGTAAATACCCCTTACACTTCTCGCAATGTAACAGTAACCGATAACTTCGATCCTATTAACAAAGTGAGTGTTGTGAAGAGTGGTTCAGTTGATCCTTACACTCTGGGTACTTATGTAGAAACCTTCACTGCAACAGATGAAGGCGGAAACAGCACTACCAAAACTCGCACAGTGGTTGTTGTTGACCGCGTAGCACCTGAAATTCTTGCTCCTGCTATGAATGCATGTGTTGGTCAGCCTTTCTGGGCGATGAGTGGCTTGGTTATCAGCGATAACTACTATTCACCTTCTACTCTGTTCCCTCTGGTTCAGGTATTGAATCACAATGTGAACATATTCGAAGCTGGTGTTTACTACATCAACTACATGCTGTCGGATCCTAGCGGTAACAAAGCGGCCATGGTAACCCGTCCTGTATTTGTAAACTACCCTCCCAACTGTCAGAATACTTACCTCAGCACCAGCAGCTTAAGTCTGTCTGAGTCTGTGAATGTGTTCCCCAACCCAACCAGCGGCAAAGTGAAAGTGAGCTATGCACTGGTTAACAACGAGGTTGTGAACATTGCAGTAACTGATATTACCGGAAGAGTAGTAACCAAAGCCAGCAACCTCAAAGGCGGTCTCGGATTTACCGAAATCGACCTGGGTAGCTTCGGAAGCGGTATCTACAATGTGACCATCACCAATAACGGTCAGACCACCACTAAGAAAGTTGTGGTTCAGAACTAATAAAGATTTGGTATTCGAAAAACCCGGGCAAACGCCCGGGTTTTTTGTTTTTTACTGTTATAGTGAAAATGCTTGTTAGAATGTTTTACTGTCTATTGAAAGTAGTCAATAGAAGATTTGAATGCGCTGAGAATGCACTAAAATTTGTCAGATAAGAGAATTGAACAGAATTTTAATGGGTAAGGTAGTGAAGGGTGTTGCTGTTTACCTGTTCGAGTAAAATGGTTTTCCCCTGCACTTTTTTAATTGTATCTACCGGTCGGGCATTGTAAATTGTAAGTAGATTCAGATCTTTGGTGGACTTCACCTCGAATCCATTTTTGGAAAATTCATCAATAAGTTTTTGAGTTCTTTCTGGGTGTATGTCAGCGACAAAGCTGAAACTGATTGCTGAGTTCTGCATTATGTTGCTTCTTACTTTGTATTGCGCCAGAATACTAAAAATGAGCTCCAGGTTTTCCTCAACAATAAAAGTAAAGTCCTTGGTGCTTATTTGCAGCATGGTTTGATTTTCCTTAAGTATATAACAGGGAAGGTCGAGGTTCTTACTTCTGTTACTTACGGTAGTTCCCATGGCTGTTGGTTCAATAAATGACCGAACATGCAATGGAATTGATTTGGCCTTAAGTGGCTGTATAGTTTTAGGGTGAATAACCGACGCCCCGTAGTATGCAAGTTCAATAGCGTCGGAATAATCAAGTTCCGGAATCAGAACGGCATCGCTGAACTTTTTTGGATCCCCGTTCATCACACCAGCTACATCTTTCCAAATTGTAACAGATTCTGCATTGAGGCAAAAAGCAAATATGGCAGCACTGTAATCACTTCCCTCCCTGCCCAGCGTCGTTGTTTCGTTGTGTGGCCCGCGGCCTATAAAGCCCTGTGTCACTACCAGATTTTTCTCGGCCAATGGAGAAAGCCTTTTATTAATAATTTTTTCCGTTTCAGGCCACTGTATTTTGGCATCGCGATGTCGGTCATCGGTTATTATAAAATTCCTGCTGTCTATCCATTGATTGGTTATGCTTTGAGACAATAGGTAGTTGCTTACTATTCTGGTGCTGATGAGTTCTCCAAAAGGAACAATCTGATCGTAAATGAAATCATAATCTTCTTGTTGAGGAGGTGTTTCGATGATACATTCGAGCTCCAGGAAAAGGTTATCTATTTCGTGAGCAACAGGGAAATTCAGTCCGCTTTGCAGTTCATTGATGATTTGATAGTGGAAGTTCTTCAAATCCTGCAGCAGGAACCTGATTTCGGCAGAACCCGAGTAATAGGCATCGACGATTTTTTCGAGAAGGTTGGTGGTTTTATCCATGGCGCTAATCACCACAAGTAATTTTTCGCCTTCATGCGCTTTTAAAATGGAAGCTACATTTTTAACTCCATGAGCATTTTTTACCGAAGCTCCGCCGAATTTAAAGATTTTCATTTTTGAATAATAAGAGTAGCTTTTATGTTGTTTTTTTGCAAAGGTAAAATCGAATAGTTCAAACCCCTAAAAAATGAGCATGAATCGTCTTGTAACACTTGAACAGTTTATTGTTGATCAGCAATCAATTCACAAAGAAGCCACCGGAGCTTTTAGTCGCATCTTCAGAGCCCTTGAGCTGGGGGCAAAAATGGTAAACCGCGATGTTCGCAAAGCGGGGTTGGTTGATATTCTGGGTGAAATGGCCTCGGTGAATGTGCAGGGCGAAGTTCAGAAAAAGCTTGATGTGATTGCCGATGACACATTTACCCGGGTTTTAAGTCGTTGCGGAGAAGTATGCACAATCATCAGCGAGGAACAGGATGATGCCTATTTTGTTCCGGGCTGCGAAGACAAAGAGTATATTGTGAGCATGGATCCGCTGGACGGCAGTTCGAACATTGATGTGAACGCGAGTATCGGAACTATTTTTTCTATTTACAGAAGGACAAATACTGCGGTTCCGCCCTCTGTGGAGGATTGCTTACAACCGGGAATAAATCAATTGGCGGCAGGGTACTTTCTTTATGGCACAAGTACCATGCTCATTTACACAACCGGTAATGGAGTAAACGGGTTTACCCTCGATGATTCACTTCAGGAATTTTGTCTCTCACACGAGAACATTTGCATTCCTGAAAATGGAAAGATTTTTTCTGTGAATGAGGGCAATTTATCCGATTTCCCTCCCGGTGTGGTATCCTATATTTCATGGTGCAAAGAGAAAGACAAAAGCACCAACAGACCATACAGTGCCCGTTACATTGGCAGTTTGATTGCCGATGTTCACCGCAATATGCTAAGAGGCGGAATTTTTCTTTACCCGGCCACAGAGAATAAACCCGACGGTAAACTGAGATTGATGTACGAATGCAATACCATGGCATTTTTAATTGAACAGGCTGGAGGTATGGCGCACACAGGTAAACAAAGGGTAATGGAAGTAATGCCCACCGAATTGCATCAAAGGGTTCCATTGTACATTGGCAGTACACACATGGTTGAGCAGGTGCTGGGCTTGCTTGAAACTGAAGGTAACTTCTGATTGATTAACACATCAATCTTCAAACAGTGATTTCAGCACTGCATACGATTTGATTTGTCTCCCGGGGAAAATTTGTTCAGAGGCAAATTCTACCAGTTTATTTAAAAGTAATTTGCGATACACCTCGCTTTGCACTGGGATTTGACCCTCCCATAGCTGTTTGAAACAATTGAGATCTTCATTGTCAAAATTGAGCATGGAGTGATGCCCTGCTTCGGCTCCCACTGGGTTGTGGCCTGTAATGCCGGCCAGTTTTACAATGAATGAATGCGGAAGCCATTCAATTTTGGTGCTTTCTCTGTTTAACCTTGAAACTTCAGTTTTGAAGAATGCAAACAGCGATTCGTCGGGCTGGCCTTCCGGAACAGAAAGATGTAGCAGTTCAGAATAAAAAAGCAATACCGATAGTTTAACCGGGTTTTGGGTTGGGTAAGGTTCTATCGGTTTAATTTCTTTTATGTGTCGGAGGGTTTCGGTTTGCTTCAGGTAAAATACAAGCTCACTGAAAGTTCCGGGGTTCAGCAAAGCCCCTTTGCTCGATTTACCCTGCAGGTTTTTCACCATAAATGAAAGTAGGCCAAAATCACGGGTGTAAATGTGTGCTACTGCCGAATTTTCGGCAAAAGGTGTTCTTTTCAGACTAATGGCCTCTGTTTTTACCAGCATCAGTCTGCCCAGTCAGCAATGAACAGGTTGGTTGCCCTGCCGCCGCCATTGTTTCGGTTTGAACTGAAAATGAGTTGTTTTCCATTGGGCGAAAACATGGGGAAGGAGTTAAATACGCTTTCCGTGGTAATCTGTTCTAGGTTGGAACCGTCTTCGTCAATCATATACAACTGAAAATCGTAGCCCCGCTTGCTTTTGTGGTTGCTGCTGAAAATGATTTTCTTACCTCCGGGATGATAGAAGGGCGCCCAGTTGGCTTTTCCAAGATTTGTAATTTGTTTTATATTACTACCATCGATATTCATGGTGTAAATCTCCATGTGCGTAGGTTCAACCAAACCTTGCCCTAGTAACTTTTTGTATTTTGCAGAGTCTTCGGCGTTGATTGGACGGCTTGCACGAAACACGATTTTTTTGCTGTCAGGACTGAAGAATGCACCTCCGTCGTAACCCAAGTCTTGAGTAAGTTGCTTCTGATTGCTCCCGTCTATATCCATAATCCACAATTCCAGATCACCGCTTCGGGTGCTGGTAAAAACGATGTGTTTTCCATCAGGCGATACAGTGGCTTCAGCATCATAGCCCGATGTGTTGGTAAGCTTTCGTTTTATTTTACCCTTCAAATCAGAAACATAAATATCATAAGAATCATACAACGGCCAGGTGTAAGCACCCTTCATTTCGGCCACCGGAGGACAAAGTTTGTTGCCTTCGTGTGTGCTTGCGAATAAAATTTCGCGGTTATTCGGCATGTAATAAGAACAAGTCGTGCGGCCTTCACCCGTGCTGATGATTTGAGGTTTAAAACTGCTGTCGTTGAATTGCGCTATTTTGGCTGTAAAAATCTGATCGCATTGCAAACCCCAAGCAGGGTTGTTGCTTTGGAAAGTAATAGACTTGCCATCAAAACTCCAGTACGCTTCAGCATTGTCGCCTCCAAAGGTCAGCTGATGAATGTTTTTGAGGTGTTTTTCATTTTCGCCGGACTTTAATGTTACGATTTTTTTGTTTTGAAAAACGGAGCAGGAATTTGCCATCAAGATGACGATTAAAAGTTTCATAGAGATGCCATTGGCGGAAGAATTCAACATAAATTTTGAAATGGCAAAGTTAGGCTACAACCGCAGCCATTGCGAAATGTTTAATCGATTGGTATCATTACTTCAGCAATTCCCAAGCCAGTTTGGGATAGCCTTTTCGGCCCAGATCATCATAAAAATCAATAAATTTTAATTTGAAGTAATTTTCTTTGGTATCCTGAATGATGTAAATTTTGTTCTGATCAACAGTGTATTTATTGGCTGAAAGATTCCAGAGTTTCCAGTCATAACCAATTTCATTTTTAAAGGGTGAAAACTTCTGCGATTTAGCAAAATTCAAATCAATGGCCTCAAATGCAATTTTGTTATTGATTTCGCAAACCCGAACTTTATTTGGGTTGGTTAACACACCTCGAAGAACATAGGGAAAATACTTCTGCGTGACATCGTCCTTCACCTCTTCCTTGTAAGTTGTAAAAAGAATATCCCAGGAATTGTTGCTCACAGGCTCATTGTATACCTCTTTTTCAAGGCTGAAGTTGAAGTAAACATAGTTGTAGTTGGGATTGATACGCAGGTAAATGTCGTTGGTGGGTATGGCATCTTCAAGAAGACTCCATTGAAAATGATACACTCCCCCTTCGCGACCAACAATTTTTAGTTTGATGAATTTTTTGTTTCCCAGCGAGTCGGCACCCCGATTGAGAATATAGAGGCGGTTTTTGCCTATTGCTTTGCCCTGACTGCTGTATGAACACCAATTGCTAAATGCCAGAGAATCAACCGCCCCGTTGGGGTTATCGTAGTGCCAGGTTTCTCTTGACTGATCAATTGTGGTAATGTCTTTAAAATCGGTATTGTCAAAATATACAACTCCATACGAACCGTGTCTGCCTGAGTTGATAATGATCTGATTATTCTCGTTGCAACTAAAGCCTATATCCCAAAGGCCAAAGGGGTTGGACCAGGTATTTTGGGTTGAAAATTCGAACCAGAGTTGATTTTCGTAGTTTTCTCCCATAGCAAATGTGGCCGTTTGAATTCCTTTCGGCACAACAGGCGCAGGGTATAGTTTTTCGCTTTTTTCACAGGAAGTGAGCAAAATGATGGTAATAAAACAGAAAGCTATGTAAATGTGGCTTTTCAAAATAGGTCGTAGGTTAGTTTAAGAAAGAAACTTCTGCCGGGGGTGATGTTCAAATTCAATCCCTGTTCTGCGTGTGGACTGCTTAAATCGCGGCGTGTGGTATTAAGAGTGGTAATACCCAACACATTCTTTATGCCGCATGAAATATTCAACGGAAACTTCTTGAATGACTTGTGGAAAATCACATCAACCAAGTAAAATCCTGCGGTTCTGTAGCGAGTGTAATTTTGCATGTAACCCACGGTAGGGCTAGTATACCTGCTTACGAATGCAACCGATGCTCTTTGTGCCGGAAACCGTCGGGTATAATTCAATCCCACCTGTCCGTTGATGTAGGATTTTTGATCGACAGTGTCGATGTTGTTGAGCAAATCGTAAACGGTGAGTAACATTCCGGAAAACTGAAAACTCGATTTGGCCGTATTAAACTCAAAATTGGTGTTCAATCCCTGAGACCTGAATCTGCCAATGTTGATGTAGGTATAATAATTTGTTCTCGCATCAACTAACCCCAGGTTGATTTTGTTGCGAATCATGTTGTTAAACAACGAGAAACTGAACACAACCCCCATGTCTTTGGTGAGTTTGTGTCTGTAATCAAATGAAAGAACGAAATTATCTGATGTTTCAGCCTTGAGACTGTCGTTTCCGTGAATGTTGTGGTTTATGTCAACGAAATAAAAATTCAATTCTTTGAGTGATGGGGCTCTGAAACCTTTTGCATAGCTGCCACGGAAGGATACATGCTCGGAAAATTTACATTTTACCTGTAACGATGGAATTAATGGAGCCATTTTGAACCTTGAGCCGAAAATGTTGGTGAGTATGGGCTGCCCAAATCGAGAGTTGTGAAGTATTCTCAAAGAAGGACGAATTTGCCATTCACCATTGGGGGAGTATTCCAAAGAGCCAAAAGCAGCAATATCATTAATGCCCGGTAATTCCGAAGGAATGCGTTTGCCTACGGCTGTTTCTCGTGCAAAGTCGTAACCGGCAGTCCATCCCACTTTGCCGGCAGGATTTCTGTAATTGTAAACACCACGGGAGTTAAACAGGGTGAACATGGTTGTATCCTGATCCTCCGGGCGGTAAGGAACTTCGGATCCGTTGACCAGATTGCGTTTGATAGTGTGCTTGGAACGGCCGTAATAATTGAAAGCGTTTTGCAGTTCAAAACGGCTAAAGCGATTGATTTTAAAAACGCTATGCAAACTGTTGTCGGCTCGCAGGGTTGAATAAATGGAATTATAGCCCGTTACATTGGCAAGGCTATATTCAGCGTCGCTGCGGTCGGTGAGTTTTTCTCGAAACAGGGCGGATGAGAATCGGTGATTTGAATTTTTTCCGTTGAAGAAAAGTGAGATGTCTCCAAACAACTTTTCTTTAGGCTTCCAGTCGAAGCTGCGGGTTGATAAATCGAAATCGCGACCTGCGAAGAAGTGCCTTCCAAAATTAACCGACAATGGCAAATTCTTGCCTATTTTACTGCTTACATTAAAATCTATGTTTGTGTTTGCCGGGCTCCCCATCACATCGTTGAATGTGTTTACGCGTGTATGAAACGCCTTTTGAACAGGGTTTTTAGTGATGATATTGATTACACCTCCTAAAGCATCTGTGCCGTAAACAACACTCATTGGTCCTTCAATAATTTCAACCCTTTCAACATTGCTGAGAAGAATCTGGCTTACATCCACATTGCCATTTACCCGCCCGATTACAGGGATTCCATTGATGAGAATTTTGATATCCTGTCCTCCAATGCCCTGCATAATGGCGCTACTTCCCAGAACCGCATCCTGTCCAACCTGAATATTCACCTCATTCAATAACAAATCAGCCAAATTTTGGGCGGCCATTCTTGCAATTTTTTCTTTGCCAATAACCCGAACGAGATAAGGATTATCTGAAACAGCCCTTGGACCTGTTGCACCTGTAATGGTTACCGGATCTATTGCCAGATTGCGAGCTTTCAGTCTGATGATAATGTCAAGGTCTTTTCCTGCGAATACACCTTCATAATCTTTCAGTGAATCGCAGGGAGAAACAACGGTTAATTTGAATGCCCCGGAGGCACCAATATAGAATAAACCGGCGGCATCTGTATTTCCTTCAATCAATTTTCCTTCGGGTCTGAAATCAGCGAGAATAAGGGCATTGGCCACAGGCTTCCCGTCGTCTTCGGAGAAAACCTGCAGTTTGTGTCCCAAATACTGGGCCGAGCCCGATGCTGAAATGAGAAACAGAAGAAATATGAATGTCCGGTGCAGTTTCAAACTTTATTTTACAATGAAAGGCGCTGCAAATGTGCTGCCTGCATTGCTGATTTTTAGGTGATAAATACCGGGAGACAATTTCGAGGTACCGATTTCGTAAACCCCAAAATCCTGAGTTTGTGTTACGCCAATTTGCAGCATTTTTTGACCACTCGCATTCATCACTTCAACTTTTGCTTTGCCAAAAGACTTGTCTTCGAGAGTCAGGAAAAGCTTGTCTTCAACGGGGTTAGGGAAAAGCTTAATTTGTCCGAAAGCAGGGTGCACAGCAGACAAGGAGTTGCGCAAACTCATGCGGTCGAAGTAAATTCTACCGCTTGTACTTCCGGTAATGCCTGTCATGTGAAGCAGCCAGTAGCTGGTGTCTGCGGTTCTGGTTCTGCGAACTATATAGCTTAGGGTATCCTGAATTTCAAATCTGAAGGTGCCATTGTTAAATATCTTCCAATTGCTGCCAATGGCAGTCAGGTCATCCTTGAATGCCTTGGTGTAGGCGCCAACCAACCCTGCGGTATCGGGCATGATGTCAGCGTAAGCCTTGCCTGAGATTCTGGCTACTCTTGTTCCTCTTTTTGATTCTATGCCCATAACGGGATAATAATCGTTACTGCCGGTTCCCGGATTGAACACGGGTTCAACATAACGGGTAAACGAAATGTCCCATTTGTCAGTGCCGGGTTCGCGAACGGGTTTTACGGCACCGGTAAATTTGTAATATTTGTACATCATTCCCTGTGATCCGGCCACCACTGTGCTGTCGGTTACTTCTGAACTGCCGTCGATATTGGCATACTTGAAAACCAAGGTTCCGTTTGCCCTTTGAATTACCGGCCAGAATTTTAAAAACCTGGACCAACCTTGTCCGCCTGGGCCTGTCCATGCGAGAAGAAAGAGAGAATCCCCGACAACATCTTTGGTATTTACATCATAAGTGCCCCATCCGAATTTCCAGACTCCCATATTGTTAAAGAGGTTAAATGCCCCTTTCTCGTGGGCGTGAAGGTCGTTCCATGAATATTTCCAGTTGCTGAAACCGGCGGTGTCAAAGGAGCTCCAGGCGTTTGTTTTGCCTTTTGGATATTGAAAAACCCTAAGCCCTGCCATGTGGTTTGCACGAATGCAATTGTCGCGGCCCTGGGTGGTGTGAGCAATATCCCAGTTGTTTACAGCCGCCTGGTTTTTTTCGCCTGTTGCAATATCGTAATAGATTTGGTTTGCATATTGCGGACCCATGATTGCCGAATCTCGTACAACATTCTGAGCCTCAACACCCATGTTAGCAAAGCTGAAAAGGGTTAAGGCCGGGAGGATTTTGTTGGTAATAATCTTTTTCACTGGTTCGGGTTTAATAGTTGTGCAAAGGTAAGTACGAAAAAGCCCGCGACTTGCCCTGCCAAAAGCTTTTAATGTCAAATTTCGGTAATGAATTTTTACCCTGATTTGGCAGTGTTTAAGGGTTTGACTGATTTGAAATGTTGTAACTTTGCAAGGTTTCAATCTGGGACTCAGAACCCTGAATAAACTTTGTAAAAATGCCAAAAATCAGTATCAATATCAAATCGGGGGAGTTGGAAAAGGGACAGCCTGTGGTGGGAATCGATTTGGGAACCACCAATAGTTTGGTGGCGCTTGCTGATAAAGACGGCAGTCCGCGCATTCTGGGAAGCAACAATGATGTGATTGTTCCATCGGTTGTTTACCTGAATGAAGAAGGCAAAGCATTGATTGGAAAGGAAGCACGAAATATGCTTGCTGAAAAGCCGGAAAGCACCATTTTTAGCGTTAAAAGGTTGCTGGGTAGAAGCTACAGCGATTTGAAAGACCATGCCGATTATTTCAGTTACCGAATTATTGACAACGACAATGAACAACTGGTGCAGATTGAGGCACATGGCCGCTATTACAATCCGGTTGAACTTAGCGGAATGATTCTGGCAGAATTGAAAGAAAAAGCTGAAAAGTACTGCGGGCAAAAGATTGAAAAGGCCGTGATAACAGTGCCGGCCTACTTTAATGACAGCCAAAGGCAGGCCACCCGCGATGCAGGAAAACTGGCAGGGTTGGATGTTTTGCGCATAGTGAATGAACCCACCGCTGCCAGTTTGGCTTATGGACTGGGCTTAAACCCTGAAGAAGCCAAGAATATTTTGGTTTACGATTTAGGCGGAGGAACTTTTGATGTTTCCATCTTAAAAATTGAAGCCGGGGTGTTTGAAGTACTGAGCACCCACGGCGATACTTACCTGGGAGGCGATGATTACGACAGGACCATAGCAATGCACTGGCTTAATATTGCGGGTTATGATTACAAAAACCTCAGCATGCGCGAGAAGCAGGCGTTGAGGTTGCTGGCAGAAGAGGCAAAAATGGCGGTTTGCAGCGGCGAAATGAATTTCAATAGCAGTTTTGAAATTGGAGAGCAAAAACTGACCTGCAGTTTGACATTACAACAGCTTGAAGCTTTAGCGGAAGCATTAACACAGAAAACAATTAATTCGGTGAACCTGGCTTTGAATGATGCCGGGTTGGAAAGTTCCGGCATAGACGAAGTTGTGCTTGTAGGTGGAAGTACCCGCATGCCCTTTATTAAAAAACGATTGGCCGGTATTTTTGGAACCGACAAAATAAATGACAATTTAAACCCTGATGAAGTGGTGGCGCTGGGCGCGGCTGTGGAAGCGGATATATTGGCCGGCAATCGTCGCGACATACTGTTACTTGATGTGACACCGCTGAGTTTGGGTATTGAAACTTTGGGCGGTTTGATGGATGTGATTATCCCTCGCAACAGCAAAGTGCCTGCCCGTGTAGGAAGGCAATACACCACATCGGTTGACGGGCAGGCGAATATGAAAATTTCAGTTTATCAGGGAGAAAGGGAGTTGGTTGCAGAAAACCGAAAACTGGCTGAATTTACCCTAAAAGGAATTCCTGCCATGCCGGCGGGGTTGCCTAAAATTGAGGTTGGATTTTTAATTAACGCCGACGGAATATTAAAGGTAACTGCCCAAGAAGTGCGAAGCGGCATAAAACAAGAAATTGACATACAGCCGGGTTATGGCCTTACCGATGAGCAAGTTGAAAAAATGCTGCTTGATGGTTTTGCCAATGCGGGCGCAGATGTGGCCGCAAGAATGTTACAGGAGGCAAAAACCGAGGGCTCACAATTAATTTATACGGTTCAGCGTTTTATTGAGAAGAATGCCGAAATGTTATCGGAAATGGAAAAATCGCAAACCCTGCAACTGTCCGAAGAACTGCATAAAACACTGAATTCAGACAACAAAGACGATATTTTGGGTGCCACCGACCGCCTGAATGAATTTACTCGGCCATTTGCCGAAAGATTGATGGACGAAGCAGTTGGAAAGGCCCTGAGAGGCAATAAAATTGGTGAAATATGAAGAAATGGACAACCTTTATAGTTTTTTGTGCTGTTTGCCTTGTAAAGGCGCAAACACAATCGCCAACCTGGACGGATGAAGAGCTGGCGGAAAGGTTGAACTATGGTTTAAAGCTGGGCTTGGGTGTTTCAACCATGACCGGCGGTGAGCTTGAAAATGCGAGGCCTTATGTAGGTCCTTCGGCCGGTTTTTTTTGGTATACGAAAGAAAAAAAATCTCCATGGGGTTTTCAAACCGGGTTTGAAGGAAACCTGAGGGGGAGCAATTTTGCCAATAGCAACGATCAGCTTCCGGGAGGAGGCAACTCCAACTACCGCAGAATTGGAATCATTTCAGCGGATGTTCCCTTGTTACTGAATTACCGAATGGGTAAAAAAAGCGATGAGGTTTACCGATGTGTTCAGATGGGGTTGCTGGTTTCAGGCATTATCAAAAGCACGGTGTATTTGGGCCCCGATAAACTGCCTGCCCAGCATTACCTTGATTCGAATGGCATGAGTCACTTGTACCGCTGGAAAAATTTGCCTCTGAAACCGATAGAATTTGCGGCTGTTTTGGGCTATCAGAGCAGGGGGGCTGTGGCGGGTTGGCAGGCTCAGCTTAAGGTGGGTATTAACAATATGAACAATAATTTTGTGCTGCCTTATGCCTATCCGGTTACAGGCAGGGGGCGGCGAATCAGCACGGCTTCTTTGAATTTTTCACTCGTATTTTAAATTCGGCTTGAAAGTCAAATGATTGCTAACTGCTAACTTTGCAGTGGCATGGCT
The DNA here is from genome assembly GCA_947459165.1 of Flavobacteriales bacterium. Lineage (GTDB taxonomy): Bacteria > Bacteroidota > Bacteroidia > NS11-12g > UBA955 > RGEC01. The sequence continues at coordinate 6,359 of CANHCW010000006.1, read as the reverse complement.
CAATCAGTGGCTTTTTATACCCTGGGTTGCAAACTCAATTTTGCTGAAACCAGTACAATAGGAAGACAGTTGACGGAACACGGCTTTGAAAAACGGGAGTTTACGCAAGCCGCTGACATGTATGTAATTAACACCTGCAGTGTGACCGACCACGCAGATCGCAAGTGCCGCAAAGTGGTGGCCGAGGCGCTGAGGTACAATCCGGATGCCTACATTGTGGTGGTAGGTTGCTACGCCCAGCTGAAACCCGAAGAAATTGCAGGTATTCCGGGGGTTGACATGGTGTTGGGTGCTGCGGAGAAATTCAATCTCATTTCGCACTTGCATCACCTTTCAAAAGAACCCAAAACCCGGGTTTACAATACCCCCATTAAAGAAACCCGCGATTTTGTGCCCGGATTTAGCGAAGGCGACCGCACCCGAACATTTATGAAGGTGCAGGATGGTTGCGATTATTTTTGTTCGTTTTGCACCATACCGCTGGCTCGGGGAAGCAGCCGCAGCGACAACACTGCGAAAACTGTTGCGCGCATTGCCGAGGCGGCAAAAAATGGGATTCGGGAAGTGGTGCTCACCGGCGTAAATCTGGGAGAATTCGGCATTCAGCACAACGAAGATTTTTTTGGTTTGATTCAGGTTTTGGATGAGCTTGATACCGTTGACCGCTTCAGAATCAGCAGCATTGAACCCAATCTGCTTTCGGAAGAGATTATTGAATTTGTTGCCAGCAGCAAAAGGTTCGTCCCTCATTTTCACATTCCCTTGCAAAGCGGCAGTGATGATTTGTTGCAAAGAATGCGCAGGCGTTATAACTCAGATTTGTACAAAGCCAGGGTGCAGAAAATAAAGGAAGAAATGCCGCATTGTTGCATTGGAGTAGATGTAATTGTGGGCTTTCCGGGGGAAACCGATGAGGAATTTGAAAAAACATATAAGTTCTTGAATGAGCTGGATATTTCGTACCTGCATGTTTTTCCTTACAGTGAAAGACCCAACACCACAGCGCGGAAAATGAAAGACAAGGTACTGCAAAGAACGCGCAATGAAAGGGTTGATATGCTGAGAATTTTAAGTGAGAAAAAGCGCCGCGCCTTTTATGAGCAGCATTTGAACAGCAAACGAACTGTGCTTTTCGAAGCCGAAGAGAAGCAGGGAATGATGTTTGGGTTTACCGATAATTATGTGAAAGTTCAAACAGCGTATGACCCAATTTTGATCAATGAACTGGCCGAAGTGGAACTCATTTCAATCGCCGATGACGGCTCTGTGAAATGTGAACTTGATTACGCGCTTCAAGGGCATTAATTTGCGGTCGTGTTTCCAACCCTTTACCACTTTTTAAAAGATACCCTGGGCATACAAATAGGTGCCTTACAAATTCTGAATACTTTCGGATTTTTCGTGGCGCTTTCCATTGCCGGCGCATTCTGGTCTATGACAGCTGAAATGAAACGCCGCGGCGGTTTGGGACAGTTTCAGGGAGTGGTTGTGAAAACTGTTTTGGGCGCACCATATCCTATTGCCGAGTATGTTTTAAATGGACTGCTGGCTTTTGTATTTGGTTACAAGGTTTTGTTTTTGCTGTTCAATGCCGGTGAGGGATTTTCTCCTCAGGAACATTTGTTTAGCAGCGAAGGCAGTCTGGTGCTGGGCTTGATGTGTATGGCCGTTGTTCTGGGTTTGCGTTATCGTGCCGATATGAAACAGCGCCTGCCCGAACCCATTGAGAAAACAGAATCAATGGGACCTGACTGGCACATGGGGCATATCACAACCGTGGCATTGATCAGTGGATTTTTGGGCGCTAAGGTGTTTCACATTCTTGAAGATCCTGCCGGATTAAAAAGTTTCGATAACATAGTTGCCAATCTTTTTAGCACCGGTGGCTGGACTTTTTACGGCGGTTTAATCTGCGGTGCGGCCGGGGTGATGGTGTATTGTTATAAAAAAGGACTGAGTTTGCTGCGTATGCTCGACAGCGGCGGCCCTGCCATGATGCTGGCCTACGGAATTGGTCGGTTTGGATGCCATTTTTCCGGAGACGGAGACTGGGGGATTGCCAATACGGCGGCCCGACCGGGCTGGTTGTCGTGGCTTCCCGATTGGGCTTGGAGTTACTCTTATCCACACAATGTGCTCGGCGATCAGGCCGCAACCCAGGTAAAATTCATCAATGGTTGCACAGGCAATTATTGTTACGAACTGGCTGTGCCTGTTTATCCAACCCCACTTTACGAGGCGCTGATGGGATTGATTTTGTTTTTTATACTTTGGAAATGGATTCGCCACAAGGTTCAGTCCCCGGGTAATGTATTTGCCTGGTATCTTGTTTTTGCCGGATTTGAACGCTTTCTCATCGAAAACATTCGTGAACATGGCAGCAGTTTGTACCGTTTCGGAGGATTGGTTTTTTCTCAGGCTCAGCTTATTTCACTGGTGCTGCTGGGTATAGGAACAATTTGGCTGCTATTCGGAAAGCGGTTGACTGTATCCAAGACCGATTAAAATAAAAACCTACGGCATGCGTTTTGAAATAATTAAAACATGAAAAAAATCATTTTTGCTTCGTTTGCGGTTGTGGCTTGTTGTAATGCAAGCGCCCAAAAACAAGACAGTGCTTGGCAGGTGGTAGGGACCGACACCGTCAATGTGAAGGTGATGGATCCCATTTTAATTAGCGCGGGCATGGATGAAAAGGGCAGGGAAGAGTATCAGAAGCTTAAGCGCAGGGTGAAAAAGGTAATGCCTTTTGCCAAAATGGCGGCTTACAAAATGCAGGTGATGGAAGACAACCTGGGTTTGAAAAAGGGCAAAAAAGAAAGGAAAAAGTACATCAAAGAGTGCGAGGAAAGCCTGAAACAGATGTACATGGATCAATTAAAGAATCTGTCTATTGAAGAAGGTAAGGTACTCATGAAACTTATTTACCGCGAAACCGGAAAAACCACATGGCAAATCATGAAAAGCTACCGCGGTGGAGGCGAAGCGCTTATGTGGCAGGCATTTGGCAGTATTTACGGCCACGACATGAAAGTGGAATACGATCCGGTTATTGATTATCAGATCGAAAACATCATTCGGGTAGAGGATCTGGAGTAAAGAATCAATTTCTAATTTTCAAAACGGCCCACAAAACCAAGGGCGCCCCGAGCAAGGAACTAACCGCATTCACATTCAGGGTTGTTCCCGGTATGGCATGATGTGCCGCCCAGTCGGCGAGTAAGCAAAAGAACACACCCGACAAAATGGTTGGAATCAGCAAAGTGCCGTGGGAATTTTTGCCCGCCAGTGCCCTGGCCAAATGTGGTGAAACCATACCTACAAATCCTATAGGACCGCATAGCCCGGTAACCATGCCGGCCAAAATTCCTGAAACAAGTATGGACTGAAATTTGAGCTTTTTGACATCCACACCGCTTATTTGGGCATATTCGTCGCCCGGCAAATAGGCATCCAGGCGAAACCGATTGAACAAAACGAACAAAAGCCCGGTGATGCCGATTAGAAACAGTGACGCCAGGTTTTCAGTTTGTACCCGATCGAAACTGCCAAGACCCCACATGGTAAAACTTTTGAGTTGCTCTGCACCGGCTAATCCTTGCATGATTTCAACCCCGGCCCCAAATAAGTAACCAAGTAAAACACCAGTCAGCAGCAGCGTAAACACACTTCTGTATCGAGCAGAAATATAGAGTTGCAATAGCAAAACCAAAACCCCGCCCAACATGCCGCAAAAAGCCAGCCCGGGATAAAAACCGCCGAATCCGGCTGTTAGTATGGAAGGAAAAGCCAGCGTGAACAAAGCCACGGTGAAGGATGCCCCGGGAGAAACACCGGTTAGGAATGGTCCCGCCAGCGGATTGCGAAAAATGGTTTGCAAAATCAAGCCACATACCGACAGTGCTATTCCGGCAAAAATGGCTGCCCCTAACCTTGGAAGTCGAAATTCAACAAAGGCCTGTCCGGCCCAGTCTGCGGTATCGGCTGCTAAATCAAGCCACAGCAGCAGCAAACAGCCCAAAATAAACCAGAGATTATGCAGTCCCTTCAATTTCACTTTAAGCGTTCAAAGAAAACGAATTTATAATCAGTCTCACCCGAAAATTCAGGGTGAAAAATGTGGGCGAGGTCATTCAATGCGAGGTCGGGCCGAACCACTGCGTAATCCCACCAGGCATTGGCTCCTTCAGGAAAGGTGAGTGCGGTTGAGTTATAAACCATGCGGTTCTTAAGGGCGTCGAACATTCCCAGGCGCCTATCGCTGGCGGTAATGCATTGTAGTGAAGTGCAGGCGCCCGGATTGATCCAGAAGTCGGCCCCAGCCGCCTTTTCAAATACTTTTTCAATGTCGAGTGTGATTTTGCCCGTTCCTTTTTTGTTTTTCCATAAATAGTCGGCACCCGCATCGGCCAGCAACCGGGCCATATAACTTTTACCTGCCGGAACATCCCAAATTCCACTGTAAGGGGCATTGCAAAGCACGGTGGGAGAGGCTTCATCAAGCGATTTAATGGCTTGAACTGTCTGTTGGTAATGTTCCTCAATAGAACGGAATTCGGTTTCTGCCAGTTCAGATTTTCCCAGCAACCAGCCAAAAACCTTCAGCCATTCAGCCCGGCCCAAGGGGTGGTTTTCAAGGTAATTCTGACAAAAAATGACCGGTATGCCCACTTTCTCCATCTGCTGCCAGTTCTCCTGTTCCCGTTTGTCAATAAAATAGGCCACCACCCAGTTGGGTTTCATCGACAGCAGTTTCTCCTTATTCAGGCTACCTGCTTGAGCAACCGATTGTATTTCTCCTTTTTTTATTCGCCTTCGGCACTCGCGCGTACTCAGGTATCGCACATCATCCACGCATACTATGCGGTTCTCGCAATTCAACAATTCAAGCATTCCGGAAAAAACAGCCGACATGGTTCCTATTCGCACATGGTCTTTCAAACGAATCACTCCGGGAAATTCCTGGTCGCTTCCCCAATGAAATACCTGCAAATCCCTTGTGGTGTCATCCGGATTCTTAATTAGTAAAAAACTGTCTTTGCCTTTTGTTCCCAGCTTAAATAAATGGCTGTAGTTGTTCTTTTGCCAGTTAATGCCATTCGGCAAACTGTGCCCGTTTCGGTTGCAAGCCGCCGTAACAAAGATGAAGAGAGGAAGGACTGTTCGTGAAAAAATGCGAATCATTGCGGACCGCAAAGAAACGCACCTTGTCCGTTTTTTCCATCGAAACGAATCAAACCCGTGCCCTTGGGAATGTCTGTCGATAAAGCGGCCTCCATGTATCGGCTTGAAATCAGTTGTCCGCTAAGGGTATAAAAACTTACGGTACAATCTTTTTCTGCCAGAAGCTGAACCTTGTCTGAAGTTTGAACCAAACGAAGTATGGGTGCTTTTTGAACGCTTGCCGCTGCTGAAACAGGGTTGCAAATCAGTGACGAAATCCAGTTCGCGGTCATGGTATCCATCATGGCTGCGTTGTGAACATCGTGGCTGTTACCGGTGTGAATGTAGGTTTTGAATTTGCGGGTAGGGTAATTCATCCTTTTCAGTTTCGCATCGATGGGAATGCTGCCCCATATCAGCGGGTAATTGTCGGAAATTGCCATGCCCAGTCCATACCAGGGACGGTTGATATTTGCGGGAACAACCGGATCTCCGGTTTGGTGGTAACTGAAAATGGCAGGATTGCCATGAGAACTTCCTGCTTCCAGTACCAGCGTATCCCAAACTCCGCCGTAATAATTGAGTACACCTTTTATTTTACTATCTGTGCCGTTTATGTTCAATGAACCTTGCACACCTCCCAAATCGGGGCGCTGATAAGTGGTGCCTGAAGAAGTAACCGCACTGATGGCGCCCGAACTGCCCGGTTTGTAGGTGTCGGTTTGAACCAAGGCAACATTTAAACTGGTAATGGCTCCGGCACTGAAACCGCCAATAAAAAATTCATTCACATCGCTACTGTCAGTGCCGGCACGACCTTTTAGGAATCGTACGGCACCTTTTACATCCTGCATGGCTCGGTAAGCGGCTCTTTCCGGCTCTGATTTATCCAGTGCCCAAGGATATTGATTGGGTAATACAGGTCGAAAAAAGCCAAGGCGGTAAGAGGCTGTGGCGGCAATAAAGCCCCTTTGGGCAAATGCTTTTGCCTGAGCTGTTACATCTTTATAATTGCCACCGCTAAAACCGCCACCATGAATGAACAGCATAACGGGGCGTTTCGTATTCTTGTCACCTATGGGAGTGTAAATGTCAATCCACAGTGAGTCGTTGCCCCCCATAAAGTTTGGTGCCACACCGTAAGAAACCCTCAGTTTTTCGCGAATGCTGTACTTCTTTTGGCTAAAGTCGCAGGG
>CANHCW010000005.1 GCA_947459165.1 Flavobacteriales bacterium | reverse complement strand
CGAAGCATGAACGGACATTTTGCCACCCGTTTGCTTGATGATGAAGGAAACTGGCTGCCTCAAACCGACAGGCCGAATTGCAGCGCCGATATCTCTCCTACAGCCGGTCAGATGCCCCGTTTGCTGGGTCTGGCGGTAGCGAGCAAGTTATACAGAGAAAACAAAGACCTGAAGCAGTTCAGCGATTTTTCAGTGAATGGCAACGAGATTGCCTTTGGTACCATTGGCAATGCGAGCAGCAGTGAGGGCATTTTTTGGGAGACCATGAATGCCGCTTGTGTAATGCAGGTTCCCTTGCTGATGAGTGTTTGGGATGATGGTTATGGCATTTCGGTTCCGGCTAAGTATCAAACGGCCAAGGAAAACATTTCTGCCATTATGAAGGGTTTTCAGACCGACAAAAACGGTGTGGGAATGGAAATATTTACGGCAAAAGGCTGGGATTACGCCGAGCTGTGCGAGGTGTACCGCAATGCGGCAGATGTTTGCAGGCAGAAGCATACGCCCGTGCTGGTGCATGTAACCGAGATGACCCAACCCCAGGGCCATAGTACCAGCGGAAGTCACGAAAGATATAAAAGCAAAGAACGCCTTCAATGGGAACAGGATTACGACTGTATTTCTACCATGCGCCGTTGGATTGAGGAAAACGGGCTGGCCGGTGCCGAAGAGCTGGATTCCATAGAGAACGAAGCCATGTCTGCAGTTAGAACGGCGCAAAAAGATGCCTGGACTGAGTTTTTAAGCAGCATAAAAGCAGAATTAGCGGTTTTTTGCGAAGTAATCAATCAATTACAGGCGCAGGGTGTTGCTACGGCTGAATTTGCAGAGATGAATGCCGCCCTCCAAAGTGCCGGTGAACCTTTACGGAGAGATTTAGGGGCGGCGCTACATAAAGCCTTGCGACTGACAGTGGGAATAAGCGATGCGGTGAGGAAACCCCTGCTTGATTTTTACAATGAATTTAATGAGTTGAACGGCGACCGGTACAGCAGTCATTTACATAGCAACAGCGGCAATTCTGCGCTGAAGGTGAATGAAGTTCCGGCCGTGTTTACCGACGAAACAGCCGATGGATATATGGTGGTTCGCGCTTGCTTTGACGCGGCCATGGAACGCGACCCGAGGGTTTTTGCCTTTGGCGAAGATGTGGGTAAAATTGGCGATGTGAACCAGGGTTTCAGCGGTTTGCAGGAAAAATACGGTGAGTTGCGGGTAACCGACAAAGGCATTCGGGAATGGAGTATTGTGGGCGAAGGCATTGGTGCCGCTATGCGCGGATTGAGGCCGATTGCCGAAATTCAATACCTGGATTATTTGCTGTACGCACTGGAGGTGATGAGTGACGACATTGCCACGCTGCAATACCGAACCAAAGGCGGGCAAAAAGCCCCGATTATCATTAGAACTCGGGGGCACAGGCTGGAAGGAATTTGGCACAGCGGAAGTCCGATGGGTGCGGTAATCAATGCTGTGAGGGGAATGTATGTGTGTGTTCCACGAAATATGACCCAGGCTGCCGGTATGTACAACACCTTGCTCAAAGGCGACGATCCGGCCTTGGTGGTGGAATGTTTGAATGGTTACCGCATTAAGGAAAAGATGCCGTCCAACATTGGTGAATTTACTGTGCCTTTGGGCCGCCCGGATATTTTAAGGTATGGCGAACACGCGACACTGGTTACTTATGGCAGTTGCTGTCGCATTGCGCTGGAGGCAGCAGATTTACTTGCACAGCACGACATACGGGTGGAGATTATTGATGTTCAAACTTTGTTGCCTTTCGATTTGGGTCACAGCATTGTGGAGAGTTTGAAGGAAACCAACCGCCTTGTGGTGCTGGACGAAGATGTTCCAGGCGGGGCGTCGGCGTACATTCTGCAACAGATTGTGGAGGAGCAGAATGGCTACCGTTGGTTGGACAGCAAGCCGCTGACCATTACGGCCAAGGCGCACAGGCCTGCTTACGGCAGCGACGGCGATTATTTCAGCAAACCGGGAGTAGACGAAGTGTTTATGAAGGTTTATGAAATGATGCACGAAGTGAATCCGGAGAAGTGGCCTGCGTTGGTTTGAGAATCAATCCATTCCTTTTTACCATTAAATAGCCCGAGGTTATAGCGGTTGCAAAAGCAACTTCACACAACAGTATTTTTTTCCAGCTTATATGATAGGCGGGAAATAAATAAGTGAGTATTCCCAGACAAACAACAATTAGGGCAGGCAAGAAAAACCAGTTTTTTCTGAGCAGGTTGTCAAGTGCACGGAGTGTGGCTAAAACAACCATAAAAATTAAAACAAGTTCAGTGAGCAGCGACGGGATGAGCAGGTTTCGCGAGTAATACACCGCAGGGGAAATATGAAGGAGCTCAAATCGGGAAAGCATCCAAAAAAGCGGTTGATGGTGCAGTCGAAGGCGAATGCAGGATAAATCCTTTCCTTGGTTTTGGAGTTTCCCCGGTAGCGTAACCTGTATGTTTTTTTCTTTGATGTTTGTTAGCAGTTTGCTCAGGTCTTTAAAATCTTTTTCAGTTTGAAAGCTGTAACTGTGAATGAGCAATACAACAATTCCATCACACCCTGATTTCTCCTCAATTATTTTCAAGGCATCGGAAACTGCATAGCAGGTGGCAGGAAGGAAGTGCAAATTGCAATTGCTGCGGTCGCCATGAATGCTTGAGCTGAAGATGGAAAATCTTTGAGTTGACAAGGCGGCGGTTGTATTGGGGTCGTAGCCATTCCAGGGTGGGGCAAAGCCTGTTACATCAAGTCCGAGTTGTTTTTTAAGTTCTTTTTTGCCTTGTTCAATCATGCTGGATTGTTGCTCAAGAGGTAATCCTGAAAATTCGTCTTGCCCGGTTTTGCGATGGAACAGTCCATGCATAAAAATGTCTGTTTCGCCCGCTAGTGCCATCTCTCTAAGTTTTTTGGCATAAATACGGTCATTTGGAATCATTTGTTTTTCCGGTCCAACTTGATATGGAATGATTGAGGCTACAAAAGGGATTTTGGCCTTTTTAAAAATACCGATGAGGCTATCCTGAATGGGGTTGGGTTTTAAATAAATATCATCGAACCGCAGGACGAACTGTAAACGGCTCTCATCGCTGGGGAGGCAATTTTTCCAGAACAGGGCGAATGGAGTGGCTAACACCACAATCAACAATAATTTTATGAAGATTCGCCAGGTCGGCATTCCTTGTTCAAGTCCAAAGGTAAAGCAATGCAAACACAAAACTCATTAACTTCGCCGCATCAACTCAGTATTCAAGAAACTGGCCTCTCAAACTGCGGTGTATGGTTTAACCACCATTGTAGGGCGTTTTTTAAACTTTTTACTTGTTCCGCTTTACCTCAGTCGGCTGAACAATGCTGCCGAGTATGGTGAGGTGAGTGTGATGTACAGTTACTCCACTTTTCTGGCGGTGGTGTTGTCATTTGGCATGGAAACAGCATTTTTTTACTTTGCCCGAAAGAAGCAAACGGAAGGAAAAACTGCGGATGTGGTGTTTTCAACGGCATCGTGGTTTCTTATTTTTACCGGTACCCTTCTCATTGCGTTGGTTTATGCTTTTTCTGAACCATTGGTGGCATGGGCGGGTTATCCCGGGAAAATGCAGTATGTGCAGTGGTTTGCCATTATTCTGGCCGCAGATGCGCTAACTGCCATGGCTTTTGCCTGGCTCAGACTGAATGAAAAACCCTGGATTTTTTCAGGCATTCGCCTGTTGAATATTGGTGTGAATATCGGATCAAACCTCTTTTTTCTGCTGGTCTGTCCCTGGCTTGCTGAAAATGGGCACACTTGGGTACAATCTGTTTATTCGCCCGAGAATCTGATCAACTATATTTTTCTAAGCAATGTGCTGGCTTCGCTGGTGGTGATTCCTTTCTTCTGGAAATTCTGGACCCGGCTAAGTGCGGGATTTGATAAAGAGCTTTTCGGTAGCATGATTCGATACAGCATGCCGGTTGTGGTAATTGGTTTGGCCGGAATGGTAAATGAAACCTTGGACAGGGTATTGCTGAAAAAAATGCTGCCTGCCAATGTGGCCGATACAGAGGCGGGGATTTACAGTGCATTGTATAAGTTGAGCATGGTAATGACCATGTTTGTGCAGGCATTTCGCTTTGCAGCGGAACCTTTTTTCTTTAAGGAATCGGGCAGTGAGCAGGCCCCCAAAACCTATGCCGATGTGCTGAACTGGTTTGTGTATGCCTGCGGTTTCATTTATGTGGCCACCATGGTTTGCCTGCCCTGGCTGGCGCCATTGTTGTTGCGAAAAGCGGTTTATTACAACGATGTGCGTGGTATGACTGTCGTTCCGGTGTTGTTGATGGCGAACTTACTGCTGGGTATGTATTATAGCATCAGCATCTGGTATCGTCTTTCAGCCAGAACTTCGCTGGGCGCATTGATAGCAATTTTGGGTGGCGGTGTTACGCTGGTGCTGAACTTTTTATTTATTCCTAAATATGGTTTTATGGCCAGTGCTTGGGCTACCTTGGCGGCTTATGGCAGCATGGTGTTGCTGGCGTATGCGCTGGGACAGCGGTATTTTCCGGTTCCCTACAATGTAAAACGCATTTTATTCATTCTGTTTGGGGCTATGATTTTGGGCATGATTGCTCAAACTTATAACGAGGTTTTGCCTGTTCTTTCCTATCTTGCGATTCCGGGTTATCTGCTGATGATCTGGTATGCAGAGAAAGGAAAATATGCTGATCGTAAAAATCATTAATCAATCGGGGCATTCATTGCCTGCTTATCAAACCCGTCACAGTGCGGGTATGGATCTTCATGCACATCTCACAGAGCCCTTGGCATTGAAGCCGGGCGAAAGAAAATTGGTTCCCACAGGTCTTTTCATTGAACTTCCTGATGGGTTTGAAGCGCAGATTCGTCCCAGAAGCGGATTGGCATTAAAACACGGAATTACCGTACTCAATTCTCCCGGAACTATTGACGCAGACTACAGAGGTGAGATTAAAGTATTGTTAATTAATCTGGGTCAGGAAGAATTCATTATTAACAATGGCGAAAGAATAGCCCAAATGATTGTGGCAAGGCACGAAACTGTAAAATGGCTGGAAACGGGCAACCTGAATGAAACAGCAAGGGGCGGTGGAGGTTACGGAAGTAGCGGTAAATAGGTATTCTGGTTGTTTAACAAACCCTTGACCTGAAAGTGTGAGTCAATCCCTTAAATTTGCACCCGGTTTTTAAAAACCGAGAGAAAAAGCACTGAATGAATCTGATAATTCCAATGGCAGGAATGGGAAAGCGGATGAGACCGCATACCCTTACCATACCGAAGCCTCTCTTGCCGGTTGCCGGCAAACCCATTGTTCACTGGTTGATTGAAGACATTGCCGCAGTGTGCAATGAAAAAATAGACGAAATTGGATTTGTAATTGGCGATTTTGGTGCAGAAACCGAACAGCATCTTATTCAAATTGCTGAAAATGTGGGTGCCAAGGGCCGCATTTTTTACCAGGATGAGGCGCTGGGAACGGCACACGCCATTTTATGCGCCAAAGAGTGTCTGAAAGGCGAGGTGATTGTTGCCTTTGCCGATACCCTTTTCAGTGCCCGCTTTCACCTCGATACCCAGCACGACGGAGTAATTTGGGTTCACCGCGTTGAAAACCCCAGCAGTTTTGGTGTGGTAAAACTCAACGAAAGCAACATAATTACCGATTTTGTTGAAAAACCCGCAGAATTCGTCAGCGATTTGGCCATCATTGGCATTTATTATTTTAAAAATGGCGAGGTGTTGCGCAGCGAATTGCAATTCCTCATTGACAACGATATTCGTGAAAAAGGCGAATACCAGCTTACCAATGCCTTACAAAACATGAAGGACAAGGGAATGGCTTTTGTCCCCGGAACGGTTGATGAATGGCTTGATTGCGGTAACAAGGACGCCACGGTTTATACCAACAAGCGATTGCTGGAAAGCAGAAAAGAACTGTTCTCAGTCGATCATACGAAATTCAACAGTGGTACCCGAATTATCGAACCCTGTTTCATTGGTAAAAATGTGGAACTGAAAGGTTCGGTGGTAGGGCCGTATGTGAGTATTGGTGATAACAGCGTTTTGATCAATTGCGTAGTTTCGAACAGCATTATTCAAGGCAACAGCAAACTGGCCAACATCGAATTTACCAACAGTATGATTGGCAACTTCGTGCAACTCGATGGCCACAGCAAGGAGCTGAGCATAGGCGATTACAATACCCAATTATGAGAAAATACGGCAGTTTTTTCCTGCCGTTATTGATGGTGGTTCTTGTGCAGTGCAAGACCAGGAAACCTGCGGTTGTAGCGCAACCGCCAAAGAGAATTCCACTCAGTTACATGGAGCAGTATTATGCTGCCGAGTTAACCTATCAAACCGGGGACTACAAAGCGGCTGAAACCCAGTTCAGGCAATGTGCCGAAAAGCCGTTTCTGCCTTCGCCCGCTTATTATCGCCTGGCATGCATCGCACAATCAAAAGGAAACTTAAGCGAAGCACTGACCTGGACAGCCAAGGCAGAAGCTGCTGACACCGCCAATCACCATTACCATTTGTATGCTGCCGAACTTTACAAACAAGGTGGTTCTTATGAAAAAGCCGGTGATATATACTTTGCGCAGGCAGCAAAAAGTAAGCGGGGCTGGACCTTGTATCTCGATGCAGTGAAATGCTATCAGAATGCGGGTAAATGGGACAAAGTTCTGGTTGTGTGCAATCATGCCGAAACCAAATTTGGTCTGTTGGAGGCCTTAGGAGAAAACCGCAGCAATGCGCATCAGGCATTGGGAAACTACACCGCAGCAGCGGCTGAATGGGAACGGTTGGTAAAAAAATACCCCGACAGAAGGTCTTACAGAATGCGGATGGCAGGCTTGTTCAATCTCGCCGGCAATGCGCAAAGAGCCGCAGGCATCTACGATTCGTTGTACAACGAAAACCCCAACGACGGAGCTTTGCTTTCCACAATTTGTCAGTTCAGGTTGAAAAAAGATCAGTTTAATCAGCTGGGCTTGCTGCGAAAACTGGCAGAATCCACCACCGCTACTTTTTCGCAAAAATGGAATTGCATTGGCGTTGCCCTCAATTTGAATGAGTTGTACGATAGCATGGAGCCGATTTTGTCTGCCTTGCAAAACTTACATCCCACCTCAAAACAGGCCACCGATGCTTTGGCCGATTGGTGCGGACTACACGGTCAGCATGCCAGAGCCGCCGGTCTGTATAAAATCAGTTTGGGTAAGAGCAACGCCGATTTTGCCGTGTGGGAAAAGTACCTGAATGTTTTATCACTTACTTGCGAAATTCCAACTATGCTCAATCAGGCCGATACTTTGGCTGAATTGTATCCCTTGGACGGCAGGGCTTACGGATACAAAGCGCTGGCATTTTTCATGCTGAACCGCAATGAAGAGGCCATGCAAGCCATACAAACAGGTTTGGGTTTTGCATCGGGGTCGGAGACACAAGCACTTATCAACACGCTGAAAGCAAGAATTCTATTGGGTGTGGGTAAGCTGGGCGAAGCTGAAAAGGAACTGAACAGCATTGAACAGATGGCAGCGGATTATCCGGGACTGTTGTTATGCAGGGCTGAATTGTTGCTGAAAAGCGGCAAGCGGGAATTGGCTTTATCTACTTTAAGCAGTTACGACAGTAAGGTGAAATGGAATCATCATGAAGCATTGTGGTATGGCATTCTTAGATTGAAATTGGGACAAACTGCAGATGTTGCAAACACCAAAAGCATAGGCGATTACTTTCCGGAAAGCCCATACTGGCTTGATGCTGCGGCTGAAAGTCTGGAACCTGCGGGCGACTGCAAACAGGCAGTTATGCATTGGAAAAAAGCGGCAAATTGCAGAAGCTATCCCTTTACAACTGAAATTCGCAACAAAATAAACCGATGCGAAAATCGTTGAATAAGAACATGAGGTTCTTTATTATACCTGCCTTCATTTTAATTTTTACCGCTTGTCATTCCAAAAAGAAACTGGTGGATGAACGCATAAAAATTGACAATTTGCCCAAATCGGATACCACCATTGAATTGAAAGGCGATGGAATAAACCGCAAAAGCTGGGAATTTTTCAGTGGAAGAATGGGTGTTGATTTTATTGATGAAAGCGGGCAGGAGTTGTCGGGCACGGTGAGTTTGCGCATGAGAAAAGACAGTGTTGTGTGGTTTACGGTTTCAGTGGCAATGGGGATTCAGGTAGCGAAGGGATTGATTACCCGCGACAGTGTTTTTCTTTTAGATCTTTACCACAGGGAGTACTTCAAAGTGGGCATCGCCGAGTTTACCAAAAACCTCGGTGCCCCGGTCAGTTTGAGGAATTTGCAGAACATCATTATCGGCAATCCGGTGTTCGATTCTTTAAATTACCGATACAATAGTGAGTACAAGGGCTGGTTTGTGAATGAAACAAAGGTGGGAAATCTGGTTTTTGTGAATTCAAACAGCAACATTGATAGTTCTTTCATTCTGCAAAACGGAACCAACAACCAATTAAAGTCGCTATACGAAGGCAATAAAAGCGCAGGTGCATTCAGTGTGGCAGAAACACTCTTTCTCAGGGCCTTTACTGACAAGAAAACTGTACAAATCAGGATTGCGTTTACAACGGCATCGGACAGCTACATACCTTCGTACCCGTTTCAAATTCCTGCGGACTATAAACAAAAAGACTAACATACTGCTTGCCACTTTTTTGTTGTTGCTACTCCCTTTTCAGGCAGGTGCGCAGAACAGAAAACAGTTGGAGCAAAAACGCAAAAAGGTTCAGGAAGAAATTCAGTACACCCGGAACATTCTTAAAAAAACCAACGAGAAAAAGACGGCTACATTGCATAAAATCGGGGCCATGAACCGCATCATTACCCAACAGGGTGAAGTGATTGAGGGTTTACAAACTGAAATTGTGAGGGCGGATAGTGAAATTACCCGTCATAGCTCAACGCTGGCGGAGTTAAGGGCCGACTACGAATTACAAAAACAAAAGCTGAGAAAAACGCTGGTTCACGCTTACAAACACCGAAAAACAGCCGGCAAACTGGCATTTGTGTTTGCTGCCGATAATTTTAGACAGGGTTTGAGGCGTTTACAATACATGCAGCAGCTTTCTGAATATCGCAATCAGCGAATAGCGGTAATTAAAGACAAAGCCGGAAGAGTGAAAGAGGGCATGGGGTTGCTTGAGCAGATGAAAAATGAGAAATCGGGTTTGCTGAATGTACAAATGACCGAAAAACGGCAGCTGGAAGCCGACAGGGAGCAAAAAACCAAGCTAGTTACTTCGCTTGCGGGACAGGAAGCAGAACTGCGCAAAAAAATAAAGCAGAACGAAAAAGCCGTGGCCAAGCTGAATGCCGCTATCAGCAGTATGATAGCGCGAGAAATTGCCGCATCAAGAGCCAAGGCAAGGCAACAGCAAAATAAAGGAAGCAGTGCAGCAGGCAATAAAACAGCGAACAACAAAACTGGAGGAACAGCAGCCAACCTCACTCCTGAAGCGAAGGCATTGAGCAACAGTTTCGCCGGAAATAAAGGGGCATTGCCCTGGCCCGTTGAAAGGGGCTATATTTCTCAGGGATTTGGGGTGCACCCCCACCCTGACATTGCCGGCATAACCTTGGTCAACAATGGGGTGGACATTAGTACTGGTAGTGGCAGTTCGGCAAGGGTTGTTTTTAAAGGAACCGTTTCCGCCATTTTGGATATACCCGGACAGGAAAAAGCTGTACTGATTAATCACGGTGAATATTTTACGGTTTACAGCAGATTGAGTCAGGTTTCTGTGAGCCGAGGACAATCCGTAGATGCGAGGCAGGTTTTAGGTACGGTATGGACCGACGACGATGGGAAAACCATTCTGCAGTTTCAGGTGTGGCAGGGTCAGAACAAATTGAATCCCGCAGGCTGGCTGAGTGCCCGCTGACAATAAAATTCTTGATCAACTGATTGGGTATGAGAACGGGGCATCCGCACTAAACCGTTATTTTTGCAATTTATTCGAAATCGAAGCGGAAAGTAAAGGAAATGTATCCGACCCTTAAACAAATGAACTGGCCCGAAATTGAGGCCGAAATTCTCAAATTCTGGGATGAGCAGGGAATTTTTGAAAAAAGTGTAGCCCAAAGGCCCGCCAATAAGGCGTTTACTTTTTTTGAAGGGCCGCCCAGCGCCAACGGAATGCCCGGCATTCACCATGTAATGGCTAGGGCCATCAAGGATATTTTTTGCCGTTACAAAACCCTTGCTGGATATAGGGTTGAAAGAAAGGCCGGCTGGGATACCCACGGATTACCCATTGAATTGCAGGTTGAAAAGCGCCTGGGAATTAGAAAAGACGACATCGGCGTAAAAATATCTGTTGAGGAATACAATGCCGAATGCCGTAAAGATGTGTTGATGTTTAAGGATGTTTGGGATGATTTGACCCGAAAAATTGGGTACTGGGTTGATTTACAGCATCCGTACATTACTTACGAAAATGATTATGTGGAAAGTCTGTGGCATTTGATAAAAATGCTGTACGACAAAGGCTTTTTGTACAAGGGATACACCATTCAACCTTACAGTCCTGCCGCAGGAACCGGCTTGAGCAGCCATGAACTTAACCAACCCGGAACTTACAAACCGCTGAAAGACACCACGGTGGTGGCGCAGTTTCAGGATTGCGACGAACCGAACCACTATTTTCTCGCCTGGACCACCACTCCCTGGACTTTGCCCAGCAATACAGCACTTGCAGTGGGTGCGGCCATCGATTATGTGCGCATTGCCACCCTGAATCCATACACCGGTAACAAGCAGGAGGTGACCCTGGCCAAGGCGTTGATGGGAAAATACTTTTCTGCAGAGGGTGAAAATGCCGATTTTGAGAGTTACAAACCCGGAGACAAAGTGTTACCATGGAAAATGGTTTCACAGTGCAAAGGCAAAGATTTGCAGGGTCGTAAATACTGTCAGTTGTTGCCTTATGCCCAACCCGAAACCGGCGATGCATTTAAAGTGGTGTGTGCCGATTTTGTGAGCACTGAAGATGGTACGGGCATTGTTCACATTGCCCCCAGTTTTGGATCGGATGACTTTAAAACAGCAAGAGAAAACGGCATTGGAAGTTTAACACTGGTTGACCGAAAAGGACGATTTGTTGAGCAGGTGACTGATTTTGCCGGAGAATTTGTGAAAGAGCAGTTTTTAAACGATGAGGAGAAAGAGCAGGAAAAGCAAAAGCAGGGCAGAGACAAATACTTGAGTGTTGACGAACGCATTGCCATCAAGCTAAAACAAGAAAACAAGGCCTTTAAGGTTGAAAAATACGAGCATAGCTACCCGCATTGCTGGAGAACAGATAAGCCCATTTTGTATTATCCGCTTGAAAGCTGGTTTATCAAAACCACTGCGGTTAAAGACAGACTGGTTGAACTGAACAAAACCATTAACTGGAAACCTCAAAGCACCGGTGAAGGCCGTTTTGGAAACTGGCTGGAAAATTTGGTTGACTGGAACCTGAGCCGCAGTCGCTACTGGGGAACGCCGTTGCCAATTTGGAGAACCGAAGACGGCATCGAAGAAAAGTGTATTGGTAGCATTGAAGAATTGCTGAATGAGGTGGAAAAGGCGAACCGGGAGCTGGGATTGAAGCAGGAGCTGAGCAGGGAACAAATGGATTTGCACCGCCCTTATGTGGATTACATTACCCTGGTGAGTGAATCGGGTAAGCCCATGAAGCGGGAGACCGATTTGATTGATGTTTGGTTCGACAGCGGCGCCATGCCCATGGCTCAGTGGCACTGGCCTTTTGAGAATGAAGAGGTGTTTAGAAACAACGAAGTGGCTGATTTTATTGCCGAAGGCGTGGATCAGACTCGGGGTTGGTTTTTTACCCTGCACGCCATTGCCGTTTTGTTATTTGACAGGGTTGCCTTCAAAAATGTAATTGCCAATGGTTTGGTGCTCGACAAAGTGGGCAACAAAATGAGCAAACGCCTGGGCAATGCCGTTGATCCGTTTGAAACCATAGCCAAATACGGCGCCGATGCCACCCGTTGGTACATGGTAACCAACGCACCGCCTTGGGATAACTTGAAATTCAATATTGAGGGTGTTGAAGAAGTGCAGAGAAAGTTTTTTGGCACTTTGTATAACACCTACGGCTTTTTTGCTCTGTACGCCAACATTGACAAATATGTGTTTGAGCCGGAAAAAATGCTGGCTGAAAGCGAGCTGACTGAGCTTGACAGGTGGATATTGAGTCGCATGAACTCGCTGATGAAAAAGGTGCGAAGCGCAATGGAGGACTATGACCCCACCACCGCCGGCCGTTTGATTGAAGAGTTTGTTTGTGATGACCTGAGCAATTGGTATGTGCGGTTAGGCCGAAAGCGTTTCTGGCGGGGCGACATGAACACAGATAAACAGGCGGCGTATGAAACACTGTGCCGTTGTTTGAACACCTTGGCCCAGCTGATGAGTCCGCTGAGTCCGTTTTTTGCCGACTGGCTGTACCGCAGTTTAAACGCGCCCCGCCTGGGAACCATGCCCGAAAGCGTGCACCTGGGAGATTTGTGCGAAGCGAATGAAAAGGAAATAAACGCGGAACTTGAATTGACGATGAGCATGGCGCAACAACTGACGAGCCTGGTATTGTCATTGCGCAAAAAAGAGAGAATACGGGTAAGACAACCCCTGCAAAAAGTGATGATTCCCGTGCTGGACGAAGCCACCGGAAACCGCCTGAAGCACATTGAACCGCTGTTTTTGGCAGAGGTGAATGTAAAGGAAATAGATTATTTGGGTGCCGACAACAACCTGATAGTAAAAAAGCTGAAACCCAATTTTAAAACTTTGGGACCCAAACTGGGTGCCGATATGAAGGCACTAACCCAGGCTGTGGCAGAAATGACGCAGGCAGATATTCGAACACTTGAACACGCAGGTGTTGTGGGTTTGAATTTGGGTGTGCGCCAATTTGAACTGGAACTGGCCGATGTGGAAATTTTAACCCAGGACATGCCGGGCTGGCTGGTGGCTTCGGAAGGAAGTTTAACTGTGGCGCTGGACATTGGAATTACCCACGAGCTGAAACTTGAAGGTTTGGCGAGGGAAATGGTGAACCGCATACAAAACCTCAGGAAAGACAGTGGTTTTGATGTAACCAACAGGATTGTGGTGCATTTTTCGGCAGACGAATTGATCAAAGAAAGTGTAACTTTGTATATGCATTATATTTGCGCCGAAACATTGGCAGATACAATTGCATTTAAAACCGACATCAGTGGCGTAGAAACGGATATAGAAGGAACGAAAACCATCATACAACTCACAAAAGCATAACTTAATACCTCCCAGCATGGAAAAGACACGATACAGCGACAGCGAACTTCAGGAATTTAAGGATATCATTCTTGCGAAGCTCACCTCGGCCCGCGAGGAGTTTCAAACCTTGCAGAAAAGCCTGAAGGACGGTAACGAAAATGGCACCGACAGCACCAACAACAATTATCTTACACTGGATGATGGTGCCGATACTTTTGAAAAGGAAAACCTGACCCAGCTGGCGGCCCGGCAATTGAAGTTCATTCACAACCTGGAAGCTGCCCTGGTGCGCATTGAAAACAAAACCTACGGTGTTTGTAAAACAACAGGCAAGCTCATTCCCAAAGAAAGACTCAGAGCTGTTCCGCATACCACGCAAAGCATAGAAGCCAAATTGGGTAAATAATTACTGCTTGGAAAATTTAAGTGCCGACAAAACCAACAGGCTGAAGTTCATTTTGCCGCTGGCTCTGCTATTGCTGTGCCTTATCATTGATCAGTGGATTAAAGTTTATGTAAAAACGCATTACTGGCCTCATCAGCAAATACCCCTGCTGGGCAAGTGGTTTGAATTGTATTTTATTGAAAACAATGGAATGGCCTTCGGCATTGAGCTGGGCGGTTCCTTGGGCAAGTTTTTACTCACCGGTTTCAGGCTGGCTGTTAGCGGTTTTGGTGCCTGGTACTTGTGGCAAAGCATGAAAAAGCAGGCTCCAATGGGATTGCTTATTTCCATAGCGCTGATTATGGCCGGAGCCATTGGCAATATCATCGATTCTGTTTTTTACGGTGTTCTGTTTGCAGGCAAAAATGATTATACCGGCGGCTGGTTTCAGGGTCAGGTGGTGGATATGTTTCACGCCCCTATCTATCATGGGTTTTTCCCAAACTGGTTTCCCATTTGGGGAGGGCAGGAGTTTACCTTCTTCAGCCCAATTTGGAATTTTGCCGATGCCTGCATCACTGTGGGAGTAGCCATTATCATTGTGGGTCAGCATCGCTTTTTCCCACATCAAAAAGAGGGTAAGGGCGAAGATTCAGAAAGTCAAACACAGCCTGAATCTGATTCTTCCGAAGAAATCGTGAAAAGTGAATCGGAACCACCCCAACCACAGGGATGAATAAATTCACAAAGGGAATAACGGCGCTGCTGCAGATTGTCCGCAAACCCTGGTTGCTCAATCTGGTGCTGGATGAAGACAGCTTGTGGCAAAAAAGAATTGAAAAAAAGTACGGCAACGGTTACGGCATCAAAACCTCTCCCATTCAGCCATTGTTGAACGAAAAGGGCTGCCATTTGCCGGTTTTTGCCTTTCTGGATGGTGGTTCCATGCCCACAGATCTGGCATTGCTGAGGTCGCTGGCCGTAACGATTCTCAACTGCCACTACTTCGAAATTGGCACCTGGCGCGGCGAAAGCGCAGCAAACCTGGCCGATGTAACTGAGGAATGCCATACCCTAAACTTATCCGACGATGAAATGCGTAGCCTCGGCTGGTCTGAAAAGTACATTGAGTTGCAGGGTTTCTTTTCGAAAAAAACAGGCAAAGTGGTGCAGCATCACGGTCATTCTGCCCATTTTAACTTTCAGGGATTGAACCAACAATTCGATCTTGTTTTTATTGATGGCGATCACCACTACGATTCTGTAAAAAACGATACTGAAAAGGTATTCACACACCTTTGCCATGAAAAAACGGTGGTGGTTTGGCACGATGCGGCTTTTACCCCCGAAAAATTAAGATACGAAGTAATTGCCGGCATTTTGGATGGAACTGCGCCGGCGTTGCACCAGCACATTTACCATGTTTCCAACAGCCAATGTGCAATTTATTATCCCGGCGGACTGAACGAATCAAAATGGCTTGATGCTCCGGAGGAGCCGCAGTGGCAGTTTGATGTGAAGTTGGGTTTTAAAAAACTGTAATTACCAGCTCAGCAAATCCCTTAGTTTATCTGCCACTTTTTTGGCATTGGGCAGCATTTCGGCTTCCAGCCCCATGTTCAGCGGTACGGCAGGCAAATTCGCTGCACCCAAAGTCTGTACCGGCGCATCTAAGCGTGTAAAGCACTCCTGTGCAATGCGGCCTGCAATGGCCTCGGCAAAGCTGTTTCTCAGGGTTTCTTCGGTCAACACCAGTACTTTTCCGTGTCGGTTTACGGTGCTGAAAATCAATTCCTCGTCATACGGTGCCAGGGTGCGCAAATCAATCACTTCAACCTGTCCGGGCAGCTCTTTGGCCGCTGAAATGGCCCAGTAAACACCCATGCCGTAAGTAATGACACAGCATGATTCACCCGTATTTATTTTTTCTTCCGAGGCCTGCAAAGCTACCCTGCCTTTTCCAAAAGGAATCATGTATTCCTCATCGGGTTCCGGGGTTTTCGCCAGCTCGGTTCCCGGCATTTTGCTCCAGTAAATGCCTTTGTGCTCAAACATTACCACCGGATTGGGATCGTAAAAGGCCGATTTCATCAAGCCTTTCATGTCCGCAGCGGTGCATGGATAGGCAATTTTAATCCCTTTAATAGGAAGAATGCTGCTTTCAACCGTTCCGCTGTGGTAAGGGCCGCCACCGCCGTAGGCGCCGGTCGGAATTCTCACCACCGAGGCAATGGGATATTTTCCGTTGCTCAGGTAACAGCTTTTGCTCAGTTCTTCCACCAGTTGGTTTACACCCGGCCATATATAATCGGCAAACTGAATTTCAACAATGGGTTTACAGCCCACAGCACTCATGCCGGCCGTGCTGCCAACAATATAAGCTTCCTGTATGGGCGTATTGAATACGCGGTGATCGCCATATTTCTGCGCCAGGGTGGCCGCCTCGCGAAAAACGCCGCCCAGTCGTTTGCCCACATCCTGTCCGTAAAGCAAGGCCTCGGGGTGTTTTTTTAAAATTTCATCCACTGCATACAGCGCTGCATCCACCATAATTACAGGTTCACGACCCGCCGGCTCTCGCACTCCTTTTTCTTCGGTAACGGGTGTGGGTGCAAACTCATGCAGGTATAAGGTTTCCGGTGTGGGATCGGCAGCGGCTTTGGCCTTTTCAAAATCCTGCTCGGCCCGCATAGTGGCCTTTTGGTCCAGTTCAGCCAGTGTGGCTTCGTTTTCACCCAAATCGAGCAGCAAGTTTTTCAAACGGGGCAGAGGATCCAATCTTTCGTCTTCTTCCAAGTCATCTCTGTACCATTCGCTTCGCACCCCGCTGGTATGGTGTCCTAACAGGGGAACCTTTACATGCACCAACATGGGAGCGCGGTTTTCCCTTACAAACTGAACAGCCTTCTCCATATCGGTATAGCATTGCACAAAATCACTTCCGTTAATTCTCATGCGTCGCATACCCTTAAAACCCAGGGCATAATCAAATGCGTCCATCGCACGCATTTCGTTGCCGCTTGCGCTAATTCCCCAGTCGTTATCCTGCACCAAATACAAAATGGGGAGGTTGTGCAGCACCGCCATCTGAAAAGCCTCTGCCACTTCGCCCTCAGTTACACTTCCATCGCCCAAACTGCAAAGCACAATGGGTTTTTCAACGCCCTGCAGCAAACCTTGCTTTTCCAGGTACTTCAAACCATGGGCCGCACCGGTAGCAGGAATAACCTGCATGCCGGTAGCACTGCTTTGGTGGGGCATTTTGGGCATGTCGGGTCTGTTCAGCGAGGGGTGCGAGTAGTAGGTTCTTCCGCCGCTAAACGGGTCGTCGGCCTTGGCCAGCAACTGTAACATCAATTCGTAGGGTTGCATTCCCATGCCTATGAGCAAACTTTCATCGCGGTAGTATGGATAGGCAAAATCCATGGCTTTCAGGTGCCAGGCAGTGGCCAGCTGAATTGCTTCGTGGCCTTTGCTTGTGCTGTGCACATATTTGGTAATTTGCCGGTTTTCATCGTACAATCGAGCCATCGCCCTTGTTGTGCAAATGGTTTCCCAGGCCCTGAGCAGTATGTCTTTGCTTACCATTTCGGAGGGTCGCAAATATAAGGCCAACAGTGTTTGCTTTTCTCTGTTTCAGCCAGGCTTTCCAAATTGCTTGGGTTTTTAAAATAACTGAAATCCACTAGCCATTTTTGGTGATAATTTGATAAGATTGCCTAAATTGCCCGGTCAATTACCAAAATGAAAAAAGTTGGACTTGCCCTGTTTGGATTGTTCTTTATTCAAATGTTGCAGGCACAGGTTGTTAAAGGCAAGGTTACCGATCCGGCAACAGGTTTCGGAATTCCTTCGGCATCACTGGTATGGAAAGGCGGAAGCGCCATTACCGATACTGCCGGACTTTTCAGCATCGATTTAAAAGGCGCTGTGGTTGTAACCATTACCGCCGTTGATTACATGGAGGATACCCGCCGTTACGATGGAAGTGCCTTCTGGACTATTTCTCTTGAATCGGTGGCCAAAAATGTGGGCTTGGTTAAAATCAGCCACAACCGCTTAAAGGATAAACTGCGTGAAAGCCCGGTAACAGTGGAAAGTTTGAATGCCAAAGCCATTAAAGAAACTCCTGCCAGCGACTTTTATGAAGGCTTAGGTCACCTTAGGGGAGTGGATGTAACAGCAGCCAGTTTGGGTTTTCGCATCGTCAACACCCGCGGTTTTAACAGCACCAGTCCGGTACGCAGTTTACAACTCATTGATGGGGTTGACAATCAGGCTCCAGGTTTGAATTTTTCATTGGGTAATTTTCTTGGCGCCAACGAGCTTGATGTAGCCAATACTGAAATTGTGGTGGGCGCAAGCAGTGCTTACTACGGCCCCAATGCATTCAATGGTGTTATCAGTATGACCACCAAAGATCCCTGGAAGCATCAGGGCTTCAGTGCCCAGGTTAAACTTGGTGAAAGGGAATTCGGTCAGGTCATGGCGCGATATGCAAAAGCATATAAAAACCGCCGGGGCAGAGATGTGTTTGCATTCAAAACCGGATTGAGTTATATGCGGGCTTACGACTGGGTGGCCGACAATTACGATCCCACTTTAGATAGCAAGGCCGGGCGGGATAATCCGGGCGGATACGATGCTGTAAACCGCTACGGTGATGAAGTTTTTGGCACGGCAGCAAACGATCAAATTTCATTGTCAACCCGTTTTATTCAACCTGGTCTGCGGGCTTATTACCGCGATGGCTATCAGGAAAAGGATTTGGTGAATTATAATACCCGTAACTTAAAAACGAGCTTGTTACTGGCGTACAAACCCAATAGCAGAAATGAAATTCAGTATGCCTTTAATTTCGGAACAGGCACAACCGTGTATCAAGGTGATAACCGCTACAGTCTGAATGGAATTCTGTTCTTTCAAAACAGACTGGAGTGGCTGGGTAAGAAAGGACATTTGCGTTTCTATGCCACCAATGAGGATGCAGGTAGAACCTACGATGCGGTGATCACGGCATTCCTAATGCAGAACGATGCAAAACCCAGTGGCTATTGGTTTTCCGATTACCAAAATTATTGGTTTAACTACATTGCGGGAAGGGTAAAAAACCTTCCCGGTTATAAAGCTATCCCCAGTTTTTTGGTTAATCCCAATTATGCGGCTGACCAGGATGCATTGTTTGAAAAATTTGCCGACAGTTTGAATTTGTGGCATTCCATGGCTCGCGCACAGGCAAATAAAGGAGTTAATTATCAGGGCCTAACATATCCCGACCCTTATTATAACAAGCCGGTTCCGGGAACCCCGGAGTTCGAGGCCCGTAAAAGTCAATTTACAGATCGTTACAGCTATAGCCGCGAAGGCGGATTGGTGGGTTCTAGGTTTTTCGACAGGTCGGCGCTTTATCACCTAACTGGAGAGAGGCGTTTTTCGGCCGGTTCGTGGAAATTTACCACCGGTTTTAGCGCCAGATTGTACACCCCTAACTCCAATGGTACCATTTTTCTCGATACCGGCAATGCGCGCATTACCAACTTTGAGGCAGGCGCGTATGCTGGTTTTGAAAGGCGCCTGTGGAGCAACAAATGGAAAATCAACGCCACTGCCAGGGTAGATAAAAACCAAAACTTCCCTTTTTTATTTTCACCGGCAGCGTCAATCATTTACTCAAAAACCAAAACCAATACCTGGAGAGCCAGTTTCAGCAGTGCTATTAGAAATCCAACATTGCAGGACCAGTTTCTTTATTACAATGTTGGTAGAGCCATTTTGTTGGGTAATAAAAACGGGGTAAATAATGTATGTGAGTTGCAAAATTTTATTGATTATTTAAATACACTGAATAGAGACACTCTGCGCCCCATCAACATTGCACCAATCAGGCCTGAAAGTGTAAAAACAGCTGAAATTGGATACAAAGGGATTCTGTTCGACGGGAAGTTGGTGGTAGATGCCGGATATTACAGGAGTTTTTATCAAAACTTCATTGGCTATCGAGTGGTGGTTGATGTGCAGTTCGATTCATCTCTGCCTTTTCCGAAAGTTGCACAGGCCTATCGAGTGGCGTCAAACAGCAGAGACATTGTAAGCACTCAAGGATTATCGGCAGGTGCCAATTACTTTTTCGGTAATTGTTTCATGTTGGGTGCCAACTGGAGCTGGAATGTGCTTGATAGAATGGGCAGCACCGATGCATTAATCCCTGCATTCAATACACCCCGTCACAAATTCAATATCATGTTCGGAGCTTCAGACATGAATAAAAAAATAAATTTGTTCGGAAACAACTACCTGTTGAAGAACATGGGCTTCAACATCAATTTCAAATTTGTTGAAGGTTTCCGTTTTGAGGGTTCGCCTCAGTTTACCGGTGATGTGCCTTCATATTGGTCGTTGGATGCGCAGTTCAATAAAACCATACCCAAATGGAAGTCCACCTTGAAAATAGGGGCTTCGAACCTCACCAACAACATGGTTTTCCAGGTGTATGGCGGCCCAAGAATTGGAAGAATGGCCTACATAAGTTTCACCTATGAACCATGATTGTTCAATATTTCAAATCTATGCAGTACTTTCGCAAACAATACAAACCTCATAAACAATGAAAAAACTATTACTTTCAGTCATCACATGCTTTGCTGCCGGATCCATTCTGGCTCAGATAAAGTATGTTGATCCCATCTATGCCGAATCTACGGTGCAGATTACCAAAAATGTGCAGTACGCTACGCACATTACCATTTTACCGGTGCTTCAGGGTGGCAGTCCGGCACCTGAAAACCTGACCATGGATTTGTACAGCTCAACAGGAAATACCGATGCTGCAAAACCCTTGATTATTTTCCTGCACACGGGTAATTTCCTTCCCCGTTACGGTAACAATGGACCCACAGGTGCCCGCGATGACAGCGCCACTGTGGCTTTTTGTAAAAAACTGGCCCAACGCGGTTATGTGGTTGCATCCATGAGTTATCGTTTGGGATGGAACCCTGTAAGCCCCAATGAAAGTGTTCGTCGTGAAACCATCATCAATGCAGCTTACCGCGGTGTTCAGGATTTGGCTGCCTGCGTTCGCTTCTTCAAGAAAACTGTTAAAGCAGGAAATGCTTATGCCATTGACAGCACTAAAATTGCAGTTGGCGGACAGGGAACCGGTGGTTACATCACCCTCGCGTATGCAACCCTCGATCGTCAGTCGGAAATTCGCCTAGAGAAATTTTACAACCTCGATGCCAAGCGCTGGATGGTTGAAGACAGTCTGAAAATGGGTGACCGTATGGGTTTCAAAATCCCTGGAACACCCGGTGCTTTGGTTATTGAGAACCACAAAGGGCACACTTCAGATGTTCAAATTGCATTCAATTTCGGTGGTGCTTTGGGTGATAGCAGCTGGTTGGAAAAAGGCAGCTTGCCCATCATCAGCGTTCACGGCATTCAGGATCCGTTTGCACCTTACAATCTGGGTATTGTAAGTGTTCCAGGAACAAATCCTCCTTTGAATGTGGTTGATGTTTCCGGAAGCTTTGATGTAATGAAAAGAACCAATAATTTTGGCAATAATGCTTCTTACAAGGGTAAAGTAAATGATGTTTATACTTTGCAGGCCAACAAACTGAACAAGGGTTACGATGGTTTGTTTCCCATTGCCGGCGCTGCAAATGGTTCAGGTCCTTATGAGTGGTGGGATACTGCTGCCATTAAAGCACTTGGTTTGCCAAATGCCTCAACCATCATTGCCAACGGCAATGCATCAAACCCATTGCACAAACTGTTCGGTAAAACACGCGCCATGCTCTATATCGATAGCATGATGGGTTATGTTGCCCCTCGTTTGGCCGTTTCTCTGGGACTGGTTAGCTCAGTAGGAATTGACAATTCAGATTTGGGCAGCAATGTAACAGTAGCTCCAAACCCCGCTACTTCTCAAATCATCATTCACAACAACTGGAACGACCACAAACTGCTCAGCGCAGAACTGGTTGACATGAACGGCCGCGTGATTCAGAAAATGAATCTGAACAGCGATCACAGTGTAATCGACCTGAAAGCTCCTGCAGGAGTGTACATGGTTCGCATGATTTTCAACAACGGTGTTGGAATGAAAAAACTGGTTATCAACTGATAATAAATCACCTAATGACAAAAAAGCCGGCCATTCGCCGGCTTTTTTGTTGATATAAGAAGCCCCTAACTTTGCAATATGAAAGTAGCCATAGCCGGTGCGGGTGTGATGGGTTCGGGAATTGCCCTAAGCAGTTTGCTCGGCGGACACCAAACAGTGTTGTTCGATGTAAATGAACAGGCCGTTTCCAAAGGCGCCCTTTACATTGATAAAGAGCTGGAAAAGTCCGTTGAAAAAGGCAGAATTAGTGAAGAGACTAAAAAAGATTGTCTCAGCCGACTTGAAATCTGCACCGACAGATCTAGTCTTACAGCCGATCTAATTCTGGAAGCGGTGGTGGAAAAGCTGGAGGTGAAAAAAGAGTTGTTTGCTTATTTGGAGAGCATCAATGACAACCATGCCATCCTTGCTACCAATACCAGTTCCATTCCTATAACACAAATTGCAGCCGGGTTAAAGCATCCTGATAGGTTTGTGGGTATTCACTTTTTCAATCCGGCCCACATTATGAAATTGGTTGAAATTATTAGCGGTGCCTCCACATCAAAAGAAACAGCCCTAAAAGCATTTGAATGGGCTCAGCAACTAGGGAAAACGGCTGTGTTTGCGGCTGATTCGCCCGGTTTTATAGTAAATAGAGTAGCACGGCATTACTATGTTGAAGGTTTAAAAATAATGGAAGAAGGCGTTTGTTCGTTTGAGGGAGTAGACCGTCTTTGTGAATCAGCAGGATTTAAAATGGGCCCTTTTCGATTGATGGATTTAATAGGGGTTGACACCAATTATTCTGTGACAAGTTCTATGTTTGAATTGTTTGGCTACGATTCCAAGTTTCGCCCAAGCCGTATACAAAAACAAAAGGTCGATGCCGGGCACCATGGCAGAAAAACAGGCAAGGGCTTTTACAAGTATGAGGAATAGATTTTTTTTCGGGCTTACTTTGATAGGACTAATTGCCTTCAGCTCCTGCAATCGCACAGCCAATGAGCCCATTCCTACCGGGCCTGTGAATATTACTCTAGATTTAAATTTGGCCGATTATCAGGCTTTGATTGTGCCCGGAAACTTTATTTATGTTGAGGGCGGGGTAAAAGGGGTGCTGGTGATGCACGATTATGATGATAACTGGCATGCTTTTGAAAGAACTTGTGCTTGGGAACCGCTGAGTTCCTGTTCAAAAATTTGGGTTGATACGCCAAACATTCAGTTGCGCTGTGGAAATCCTACTGCAGGCGGCTTTGTGAAATGCTGCGAAAGCCAGTATTACTTTAATGGATTCCCGTCGAAAGGGCCCGCCCGTGGTTCATTGGCGCGATACAGAATCAGCAGAATAGGGAACTTGCTTCAGATTTATAATTGAGGCCGCGGTGAAAAATTACCTGAAAACAGGGGTAGTATGAATCCCTGTTGAACTCAATTGATGGGTATTTTGATTTCTTATTTCGTTAAAAATCTTATGGTAAAATTCAATATAGTTTGATTTTTTTCGCACAATTAAGGGAATTTGAGGATCTCTGATTGTCAAAATTTACCAAAAAACTTTTTTTTTATGCGAAGTTCTTATATTTGTTGCCACTTAACCCCAAAAAGCATCGATAAACGATATGATAAACAAATACCTGGGCAACTTTTTACTCGCTGTTTCCTTTCTGGGCGCCACGGCGGTCACCAAAGGTCAAACTGCTGAAGCGCCAATGGCAGCTGAAGTCAACTTCGGCCTAAGAGAATATTTGGGCGATCAGGGTTCGTCTCTTTTCTTCCAGCGCAAACCCGATTACCAGGGTGGCGGTCTTAATTTTGGCTATTACATTAATCCCATGTTCGACGGGGTGTTTAACCTGTCATTTGGAGATGTTGGATACCAAAGAAAAGTGGAATGGTTGCCTGAACCTTGGAAATATCAGTCATTCAGAGCCAATACTCTTGATGTAACCTTGGGAACCAGGTTTAAACTGGGCTCATTTCTCGGTGACGAACCAAAAATCAATCCATACTTGTACGCCGGCTTCGGTGGTTACTATGTGCATACTCAGGTTCGCTGGGGCAGTCAAAACGATGTTAATAATGCCTTTACCGACATGGGAGCCGCAATACAAGGTGGATTTGGTGTTAACTTCAACCTCAGCTCAACAATCGGTTTGCGTTGGTCATGGACCGGTACCTACACAATGAATGATCGCTGGGATGGTCGCAACACTCCTGCTACTTCCGATCCTTCTTTGCCCTTGGTTCACAAAATGTGGAAGACCAATGACCTTTGGGGTTACAATGCCATTGGCATAACTTACTCTTTCGGTTCAGGCGGACCTGTTAAGGCCAAGAAATGCACCGATAAGGACATGGATGGTGTATGCGACAAATACGATGAATGCAAAAATACCCCAGAAAAATACAGGAATTTTGTGGATAGCGTAGGCTGTCCTGCAGATAGAGATAAAGATTCTGTTTACGATGCGGATGACGCTTGTCCTGATGTGAAAGGTTCTAAACTCTTTGCCGGTTGTCCTGACACAGACGGAGACGGTATTGAAGATAAACTGGACAAATGCCCTAAGGATAAAGGAACTGCTGAATTGCAGGGTTGCCCCGACCGCGATGGTGACGGTGTTGGTGATAACGAAGATGGTTGCCCTGATGTAGCCGGTTTGAAAGAATACAAAGGTTGCCCCGACCGCGATGGTGACGGCATTGAAGATAACCTGGACAAATGCCCCGACAAAAAAGGTGCTATAGCCGGACAAGGCTGCCCTGATACAGACGGTGACGGTGTTTACGACAATGTGGATGTATGTCCTACAAAAGCCGGAACTGCCGCAAACAAAGGTTGTCCTGAAATCAAAGTTGAGACCAAAAAAGCCATTGAACAGGCCGCTAAAAATATCTTCTTCGAAACCGCAAAAGATGTGTTGAAGAAAGAATCCTATGACGACATTGATAAGCTGGTTTCTATTTTGAAAGAATACCCTGAAGCCAAAGTAACAGTTGAAGGTCATACCGACTCTGACGGAGATGATGCGGCCAACTTGGATCTCTCTCAGCGCCGCGCGGATGCAGTTGTTACCTATATGCTTGGCAAAGGAATTTCACCCGAAAGAATGACGGCTGTAGGTTTTGGTGAAACCAAACCCAAAGTAGAAAACACAAATGCCGTAAACAAGGCACTCAACCGCAGGGTTGAAATAGTGGTAACCTACTAAAATTAATGACATTTATTAGCAAAGGGCTGCCGAAAGGCAGCCCTTTCTATTTTTGTAAGAAATGAAACAGCATCATCATATCAATGAAAATGAACTTGCATTGCTCTCTGAACTCCCAGGAATGGCGATTGCAGGCATTTCCTCACAAGAATGTTATCACACCTTAGGGAAGTTTGCTTACACGCTTGGAAAAAGCCTGACAATAGAAACAGAGGGTCCATCGATATTGATGAGACTTCACAGTAAGGATGAAAATCCTTTTCCGGTTGTAGGATTACTGAAACTGGATAAAATTCCTTCTCCGGTAGGGTCGGCGGTTAACTTGTCGCTTCCGGCTTGGTCTGTTGTTTCCAAGATTGAGGTTTGGGCAGAGAAAATGACCACGGAAAATGAACAGAATACGGTGATTGCAGAAAACACCTTGCTCATCGAAACAGAATCTGCACTTCGTTTGCTCATCTGCCCAGAACATCCCGAACAGGCCCTGGGGGTTTATTGCGACGAAAAAGAGATAGAAAGCATTCTTGACTCAGGAAGGTATCTGTTCAAACACATCATTGATTAGGCGCAATTAAAACGCCCTGTTGATGGCCAATACCCACCTGAATTGAATGTGTTTTTGAGATTCAGGTACTGCATTCACAAAAAAGGGCAAATCAAGTCTGATATTCAAAGGAGCAGAACCTGTGAACCACTGCTTTTTACCAGGAGAAAGTCTGTTCCAGTTTTTAATGCTTACCACCATACCCAAACCGGCATCGGCCAGTATTCCGGAATAGTCCGTGCGTTTGGCTGTTTGAATGCCCATTACACCTGCATCGGCAAATAGGTAAATATTACCCGAAATCATTGAAATGCGCGGAATAAATGAAAGCAACCTGCTAAAATCTAGTTCGCCATTCACAGCCATGCCTCTGTTGCCCCTTATGAAGCTTAATACAGTATCTCCTGCATTGTAAGGCGCAAGGTAGCCTTGCATGCCGCGAATGTTTAATCCGCCTCCCATGCCCAATGCCTGCCCAATGGTAGATGCAGAAGCGTTCAAATCTGACAGTGGAATGGCTCCCAAATCACGAGTGAATTTATTGAATTGTAATTCTTCAGGATTGGCCCCCGACACATAGATCGCCGATTCAGCCGGGAATTTGTTACCTTGTCCCAAGGCGCCAAACACCCTGGTTCGGAATTCCAATTTATCACCAAGATTCTGCTGATTCAGCCAGTTAACGGAAACTAAACCATATTGGGCGTCACTCCAGGGTGTAGAGGTCCTGAAATGAGTGCTAATGCTTCCCTTGCCTGTAAAATATCTGTAGCTGTGTTTGTAGCCCACATTGAGGCTGATGTTCCGACCCGTGCTCCACAAATTCTGCTCAGGGCTGAGTGATGCCATCATGGGAAAATCAGCATACGGGTTTAGGTATGCAAAGCGTTGCCTGCGCATATACTGAAGGTTAACAGACCATTCGTTGTTTCCTTCTTCCTTTATCCAGCCGGCTTTGTGCAGCCATAATCCGGCCAAGTAACGGCTGTGTAAATTAATTTGGCCTTTCCTTCTAATTTCATGACTGTAATTTGCGAGGTAAGAAAAACGGTCAGCGGGCTGATTGCCCAGATAGGTGCCAATGCCGGTGCCATACCATGCTGCCACATCTGTTATATGCCTGCGCATGGCATACTGTCCACTCCATTTTATTCCGGTTTTGATTCCATCTTCTGAATTGTACCAAAAATCAGGCCTCAGCAACATTTTGTATCCACCCAGAAACGAATTGTCTCGTACATTGTCCTTGTCAAATGAAAGTTGCGGTGTTCGTGGCCAAACATTGTCCATGCGGTTAATGTCCGCCAATCGTTCTGAAGGATCGAGATAAACCCTTTTTAACCCATTGGGAACAGTCACCTCAAAGGAATATTCGGGCCTCAGTTTTCCCCACCCAATCCAAGGGCTCAGGTTGTTTTTCACTGGAGGTCTTTGATACTGACTGACAGGAATATTCCGACTAAATACTCCGCCATCATCCTTCGGAACAAACAGCAAATAAACGGGCATAACCATGTCGCCCTTGCGTTTTACGGTAATTTTATACTTGTCTCCATTCAACCTTTTGGCTTTTACCCCGTAGTCTGCCGCTTTGGTTGTTTCAAACCACTGATCAAAAAACCAGTTCAAGTCAGTGCCGGCGCTTTGAATGATGGTTTGTCTGAAATCTTCCACATAGGGATGACAGATTTTCCATTGTCTAACATAGTTTTTCATTGCTTTTTGAAACACTGAATCTCCCAATACATATTGCAAATTGTAAAGCATGGTTGCCGTTTTGTAATACACATGCTTGTATCCACCACCGTGGCCAATGGCATTTTTAAAATCGTCGCTGTGCGTATTCAAAATTGCATCTTCTCCATCCAGTGCATCGAATAAATAACCTGCGTAAACTGTTCCATAATCAACTGAAAGACCGGTTTTGCTGCTTAACTGTTTCATGCTCCAGCTGGTTAAAAATTGGGTAAACCCTTCATCCAGACTGGCTCTGTAGGTTTCGTTGTTGCCCACCATTCCAAAAAACCAGTTATGCCCAATCTCATGTGCAAGTAGGCCCTGATGACTTGGATAATAGCCTCCATCGAGAGTGAGCATGGGATATTCCATTCCATCAGCTGCATCGGCTGCCACCATTTTGGGGTATTCATACATGCCAAAATCGCGGCTGTAAACCGAAACGACATCGGCCACAAACTTCGCCGACTTTTGCCATCCGGCTGCATTGTTTTCCTGTGCCAGGGTAATGCAACTCACGCCATTCCATTTTACCTCACCAATGCGGTAAGTAGGATCGGCAGTCCAGGCAAAATCGTGCACATTGTCGGCATGGTATCTCCAAGCCTTGTAAGTGCCGTCGGGCGCAACAATCACGCTGGGTTGTGAACCGATTTTCTTATCAGCGAAATTGGAAATATCCAGTTTTTGCCTCAAATCGCCGGGAAAAATCTCTGAAGGATTTTGAAGTACGCCCGTGGCCTCGTTCACATAATGATTGGGCAATTCCAGTTGCACATCGTAAGATCCGAAATCACCATAAAATTCATGTTCCATGTGCTGGGCAGTTTCCCAGGTGAATTTGCGGTCGTAAACACAAATTCTGGGGTACCAATGAACTCCGTTGAAGTGCTTATAGCCATGATGATCGTAAACTTTCATTCTTCTGCGAATGGTACCACGATCGAAATGGGTTTTAAACCCAATGGTGAACACACAACTGTCGCCGGGTTTCAGTTCTATGGGTAATTTGCATTTGAGAACTGTGTAGTCCACCGTAAAATCAGCACTCTTTCCGTTTACAGCAAATACCGAGATGGTTGTCCCTTTCTTCTCCTTTTCGTATCGCCCAAATTCATGCTTGGTTTTGTTTGTATTGTACAACTCATCAACCAAACTTCCGGGCTGAACCGCATTTTGGTATAAGTGGAAATAGGCTTCAGTTAAAGTATGCGGAGAATTGTTGTAATACACCAACTCTTCTTCTCCGGTAATGATTTCTGTGGCATCATCCAGCTTTGCTTTAATCTGATAGTAAACATCCTGCTGCCAGTAACCTTCATAAGGTTTCTTATTTTTCCAATAAAGCGGATTGTTTGAGCTTCTGTATAAATTGCCCTTGGCTCCGGGAACGAGTTGAGCCGAAACCTGGGTGCCAATAAGGGTTAGAAGCAGTAAGCCAATGTGTTTGTTCATGGATTGAAATTTGTTCAGTTTCAAATTGTTCGCACAAAAATAGGATTTAACCCCGCCTATTGCTGAAATTTGCCCCAATGCAACTTTTGTGGGAGCATAGAGAAGGACAGCAGGCCGGCAGCACCCTGTACCATTTTCACGATGGTACAATCGGCTATTATATGGCTTTCAATCCCGCCGGAGATATGGTTTTTCACCGTATCCTCAATCAGATTGAGGCTTCCCATGCGGAAACAGTAAAGCAGGAGATGGGCGCAGTAAAATTGATTCATCTTTCGCTAAAATCTGTTTTTAAGGCCATTCCCACTGTTTTCAAATCGGCTCCTGTGCCTGAATTATCTGAAAAAGTGGCTTGCGTTGACTTTAGCAAAGATCTGAGCTTATGTTTTCATGCCGCAGATGCGGTTCCGCTTGCCTTACCGTTTTATCTCATGTCTCAGCACAGAAGCAGTCAATTCGATCAATATGTGCTTGTTTTTGTTCACAGTGGAAAAGCGCTGCTCGCCGCTTATTCCGGAGAACAATTGCTCTTGCTAAATTCATACCCCGTTGAGAATGAAGCTGAAGTGCTGTATTTTGCTTCTGCGGCCCTTAAAAAAGCCGGAATTGGAATTCAAAACGCAAGGGTAGAACTTATGGCCGAGGAACATGCATCTCATGGCATTCAGGATTTATTCAAGCGGTTTCTAAACAACACCGCTTATTGCCCGGCGAATTTGCCTTATTCTCTCGATCAACTTCCGCCTCACACCCACATTGCTGCCCTTATGCATCTCATGCCCCAATGCGCATTACCGGAGGAAATTTAAAAGGAATCAGGCCGGGAACAGGTTTTGCAACCCATGTTCGCCCCACAACAGATTTTGTACGGGAAGCCCTTTTCAACAAATTACAACACAGCGTTGGATTGGAAAATGCCGTAGTGCTCGATTTGTTTTCCGGTTCAGGCATCATGGCGCTGGAGTTTTTAAGCCGTGGTGCGCAATCTGTTGCATCGGTGGACCGCGATTTTAAAAACATACAATTTCAGAAACATGTGAAAACTGCACAGAAATTGAACCAATGGAACATTACAAAGGCCGATGTTTTTCAGTTTCTCGCCTCAGAATCCAATCTCTACGATGTGATCTTTGCCGATCCCCCCTATGATATGCCCCGCATTGCACAGTTGCCGGCCATGGTGATCAACAAATTAAAACCTGAGGGAATTTTTATTCTTGAACACCGTCCCGGACTGGAATTTTCGCCCACACCGAATGAGGTAAGAAGCTATGGTAGCACCTGTTGCAGTATCTTCGTGAAATAATTGAGCAGCATGAGTCAGCGCATCGCCGTTTTTGCAGGGACATTCGATCCCATTACCAATGGGCATATTGATGTAGTTAACCGCAGTTTGAACCTGTTCGATAAAATCATTATCGCCATTGGCGAAAACACCAAGAAACAGACCTTGTATTCCCCGGAAAAACGCCTCGGCTGGATTCAACAGATTTATGCCAATGAGCCCAGGATTGAAGCGCGTTCTTATTCCGGACTCACAGTTGATTTTTGCCGCAGTGCTGGAGCAAGGTACATATTGAGGGGGCTCAGAAACGGTAGCGATTATGATTATGAGGCTCACATTGCCCAGCTGAATAAAGAATTGGCTCCGGATATAGAAACGGTGTTTGTAATCACATCTCCTCAGGTAAGCTACATTTCAAGCAGTATAGTCAGGGATTTAATCATTTATGGGGGCAATTTTGCGCCATTCGTACCCGAGGCGGTAATTGCAGATATTAAATAAAGGCAGGCCTGTTAAGCCGCTAGTAGGTTCTTGCTTCTGAAATAGTTTAATCAACCGAAACATTGGCCATCATTCGGCCTATGATATCGCGAACACTCTGGTAGGACTGGAATTCTTCCCCTTTAAACCAATCCAGATCGGCCCATTTTACTTCTGAAATTCCTTCTTCCTCTTGTGGCTTCAACTTGCCTTTGCCGCTGCTGTTCATCATGTACCAGTGGGTTTCTTTCAGTAAAACAGCCTCGTCTTCGTAATAGGCATGATAGGTTTGACCTACCTTATCGCTGATGTTCAGCATATTCAGCCCGGTTTCTTCCATTACTTCGCGCAGTGCCGCAGCCCGCTGATCTTCGTGTCTTTCAATTTTTCCTTTCGGTAAATCCCACAAACCATTGCGCTTGATGGTGAGTAACTGGGTTTCCTTATTCAGAACCAAACCTCCTGCGGCTTGTATGACCGTATACGAATCCAAAAATTCACGAAAAACTTCATCCGGATTCATACTTACCAGTCCATAATTCAAAACCCTTCCAGTGCTTACATTGGATGTGAGAATATTGAAACTCTTGTGAATCTCATCGTCATCGATGTAAAAGAGGTTGGGCAACCCCCTCAAAGCATCAGGCGAATCTGCTATCACCAAGGCACCTTCGTTGAAGTAAATTTTATAGCTTTGCCCCTCCATGGAAAATCGAGCCGCGAAGTTAGCAAAATTTCTTCTTGAAATAAACGCCGTAAAATTGAATCCCGACCAACCCTTTATCTGGACCAGCGGAATTCACTCACCCATATATTGCGATAACCGCATGGTACTGTCTTTTCCCGAGGTAAGAACCTTTGTAAAACAAGCGTTGGCGGAAATGACAAAAGCCCATTTTCCTGAAGCCAATTTGCTCGCAGGTATTGCCACCGCTGGCATCGCCCATGGGGCTCTAGCCGCCGATGCCCTCGAAATGCCCTATTGCTATGTTCGCCCCGAGCCCAAAAAACACGGACTGAAAAACCAGATTGAAGGCCGCATGAACCCCGGTGATAAGGTCGTACTCATTGAGGATCTTATCAGCACGGGAAAAAGCAGTTTGCAGGCCGCTGATGCCGTGAGAGAAGCCGGTGGCGAAGTTGTGGGGCTGCTGGCGTTGTTCACTTATGGTTTTAATGAGGCGGTTGAGAAGTTTTCCGAAGCCGGAATCCCGTTTTATACCATTAGCCGGTTCAATGTGCTGTGCGAAGTGGCCGTAAACGAAGGATTTTTACCAGCAGACAAACTGAAGCCCGTTTTGGATTTCGCAGCCAATCCCAAAGAATGGAAAGCTGAATAATGCTGAACCAACTGTCATTGCTGCCAAGCGATGGAGAGGCATTGCTTTTTCCGGATTTTATTCAATCGGCACAGCATGATGCATGTTTTGAAGAATTACTGAAAACATCCTTTTGGCAGAATGATGAAGTGGTGATGTTTGGCAAACGCCTTACCATGCAAAGGAAAACAGCCTGGTATGGCGAAAAACCTTTCAAATACACCTATTCAAAGGTGGAAAGAACTGCGCTGCCGTTTACACCGGTTTTGTTAAAACTTAAAAACAGGGTGGAAGAGGAAACAGGTGAGCACTTCAACAGCGCGCTGCTGAATCTGTATCACCACGGAATGGAAGGCATGGGCAGGCACAGCGACGACGAGGATAGCATAGTTCCCCAAAGTGCCATTGCTTCACTCAGTTTTGGCGCCGAAAGGCCGTTTGTGTTTCTGCATAAAACAACTCGCGAAAAAATAAAAGTGAGTTTGCCGGCCGGGAGTTTGCTGTTAATGCGGGGTGAATGTCAGCAAAAATGGTGGCACGAGTTGCCCAAAACCAAACAAGTAATGATCCCCCGCATCAACATCACTTTTCGCTTGATGAAGTAAGGCAACCGCAACCCTAATTTCGCAATCATGATCATTTACCACAATCCCCGATGCGGTAAAAGCCGCAAGGCCGTTGAAACCCTAAATCAGCCGTCTTGCGAGGTGGTTGAATACCTGAAAAAGCCTCTTTCTGTGGATGAATTGAAATCCCTGGCTTCAAAGCTCGAAATGTCGCCACTGCAGTTCACCCGCACCAAAGAACCCATATTCCAAGAATTGTTCGCCGGAAAAAATCCCACCGATGAGGAGCTTTACAAAGCCATAGCAAAGTACCCTATTTTAATGGAACGCCCTATAGTGGTGAAGGGAGACAAAGCGTGGATTGTGAGAACTGAAGAGGCGCTGGGGAAGTTGAAAAGGTAAGAGTAATATCACTCCTTCTGGGGTTTATGGATAAGCGTTAATTCGATTTGACGACTCCAACTTGGCTCAATGCCTTTCGAACGATTATCACTTTGCATTTTGACATTTGTCATCCATAT
>CANHCW010000004.1 GCA_947459165.1 Flavobacteriales bacterium | reverse complement strand
TTAGTTCGTAGGCGGCTTTCAAGTCCGTTTCACCGGCATCATTTACGCCCCAAACCCGCGGCATGTTCTCTTTTATTTCGCCCAGCGAAGTGTGAATGGTGAGTATATTATTCCACAGTGACAGGGAATCAGCACCTTTGTAAGTCCAGGAAATATTGGCGGGATTGCTGTTTTTGCCTGGTGCGGTGCATACCAGGTTGTACTTGAGTGTTCCGTTATTTTCAAAAATTTCCAGATCTACACCTTTATAAAGATTTTTGATTGTCACCCCAGGCCAGGCTTTCACACCGGTAGCCCATTGAGTCGAGTTTTTGCCTTTGAAGAAATGATACACTTCAGAAAATGCCTCGCCACGGGTAACAACTTCGCTGAATTCGCCGCCGTTAAAAGAAAGGAGCAGGGCGTGGCAGTTCACCGAAAATTTGTTCAAACCCCGATCGTGCATTTTTTCCGTAGCCTGCTGATCCCAGGAATTGATCCAGATACCTGAACGGGTTACCCACAAATCGCCATGAACAAGGTTTGCTTTAAAAAAAACATCTGAATTCCACTGGCCTTTATTTTCAACAAACTTGAGCTGGGCATAAGATACCTGCATGAACCCCAGCATTGCGGTCATTAGGAAGAATATCTTTTTAGCCCTGTTTGGCATTGGTTTGACACAAATTTCGCACTTTTGCGGCAGTATATACAACAGACGCAAATTAAATGCGAATCGTTTTCTTTGGTACACCGGCATTTGCAGCTTATTCGCTTGAAAAGATTTTACAGGCGGGTTACAATGTGGTGGGAGTGGTCACTGCTGCCGACAAGCCGGCCGGCCGTGGGTTACAACTTAGGGAAAGCGAAGTGAAGAAAGTGGCACTCAAATATGGTTTAACCGTATTTCAGCCGGAAAAATTGAAAAACAGCGATTTCATTTCAGCACTGCAAAGTCTGAATGCCGATTTGGGTGTTGTGATTGCCTTCAGAATGCTACCCGAAATGGTTTGGAACATGCCTAAACTGGGTACTTTCAACCTTCATGCTTCATTGCTTCCTCAATACAGGGGGGCAGCGCCAATTAATCATGCTTTAATAGAAGGTGAAACCAAAACCGGTCTCACCACATTCTTTTTGAAACACGAAATAGACACGGGCGATTTGCTATTGCAAAAAGTGGTAGACATAGATGAAAATGACAATGCAGGCACCCTGCACGACAAACTAATGGAAGTTGGTGCCGAGCTGGTTATTGAAACCCTAAAGCAAATTACAAGGAATGAGGCCAAGCCCTTTCCTCAGGTATTACAAGGCAATGAAAAAGCAGCACCCAAATTACACCGTGATTTTTGCCGCTTGCAGGAGGAAGAAAGCGTTTTCAACAACCACAACAAAGTAAGAGGGCTTTCGCCCTTTCCCGGAGCTTGGATTGATACCCAATTAGGCCCAATCAAAGTATTGAAGGGC
The DNA here is from genome assembly GCA_947459165.1 of Flavobacteriales bacterium. GTDB lineage: Bacteria > Bacteroidota > Bacteroidia > NS11-12g > UBA955 > RGEC01. The sequence goes on along the minus strand of CANHCW010000004.1, from coordinate 37,894 downwards.
AAGCCCTCAGCACTGCCGGCTTCAGCAGATTCTGAAAATATTCGCATTGAAGGGCGGCAAATGTTCTTTCGATGCGATAACGGCTGGCTGGAACTATTGCAAATTCAGCCTGCAGGAAAACCCATTATGGAGGCATCGGCCTTTGTAAACGGCGTAAAAGGCAAAAAATAAATTTTACCATAAATTACTGATATACTAAGTTTTAATTCAGATTAAATTTTCTTTTCTTACATTTTTTTTATTCATTTCTTGCATTGTATTGTTTTTTCGTCGAACTTGCATTTTGAAAACCAATCAAAACACGCCTATAGCAGCAGAAATACTCCTTTAAACCGTTTTCTTACACCAACCAAAAAACAAAGGAGGAACTGTTATGCACAACAAAGAAATCATCCCTGATGGCGTGTTGCTCAAAGTTTATCTTGAAGGCAATGAATCTGCAATGGAAACCCTGGTTCGCAGGCACAAAACACGCATTTACACCAGCATTTATTTACTGGTACACGACCGTTACCTCGCCGAGGATATTTTCCAGGAAACTTTTATAAAGGTAATCAACTGCCTGCGAAGCGGAAAGTATACACATGAGGGAAAATTCCTTCCCTGGGCGCTTCGTATTGCGCGAAACCTAGCCATTGATTCCATTCGCCACAAAGGAAGATTGCCAGTTGTGACCGACAGCGAAGGCAACGATATTTTCAGCTACCTGAATGTTCACGAAGACAGCCGTGAGAGCATTATGGTTGAAAAAGAAGAAACCGGAGCCCTGCACGAAATGATTCGTCAGTTGCCCGAAGAACAGCGTGAGGTGCTTGTACTAAGACATTACGCCGACCTCAGTTTCAAGGAAATTGCAGAAATGACAGGCACCAATATCAATACCTGCATTGGCAGAATGCACTATGCTCTCATCAATATGAGAAAAATGATGCAGAAAAATTTTGTGCGGTTAAAATAAAAAAAGATGTTCCTGCGTTATAGGTATACTAATTAAGCCTATGACAAAGAACATTACCAAACAACACATTCTGCTTCTAAGTTACGGCGAACTTTCTACAGACCTTATTCCATCGGCTATTGAGGCCATGGATTCCGATCCGGAACTGAAAGGTTATTATAATCAGTGCAATCGGATGAAGGCAGAACTGGATCGCTTTAGCGTAGACCCCCACCCCACCTCGGTTAGTATTGTGAACGAACATTCACACGACGGCCACACAGAGGCGGTCTAACAAAAACTTTTCTTCAAAAGTGATCAGGGCTTGAATAAAGCCCTGATTTTTTTATTAGGTTTGTGGGCAGTCAAATTTTTACAATAGCCATGAGAAACAGAATTCTGCTTTACTCCATTTCTTTAATTTTAATTGTTTTTTCCTCCTGCGGGAGTCTTGACATTCAAAAACGCTACCACCAGCGCGGTTTTTCTATCTCACTCAGGAAACCTGATAAAGTCGATGCTCAGTTGATCAGTCAAAAAAGATTACAGGTTGTTAAAAGACCAACCGTGTTGACAAACCAATCGAAAGCGAAAATCGCTTCCTTGCAAAACGACAATTTACAGATTGAAAAAAGCGTAGAGATGAATTTTCTTCCGAAAATTATTGAGTCGGAAAAACCGCGATTATCTGCAGGAAATGCAGATATATCAGAAAAAAAGACAAAGAATATTGCGGTGCACCAAACTTTGAAAAAGGTTGAAAGACAAAAATGGATTCATACAGATAAGCGACAAGATGTTCCTGATAATGACTTGCTTTTCATTGTTTATTTTATTCTTTGTCTGGCCCTCCCTCCTTTAGCCTATTACCTCATAAAGGAGGACACCGACACCCTTTTTTGGGTTTGTTTGTTGTGTTATTTGTTTGCTTTCACTTGGCTCACAGGTTTTCAGTTTGGTTTACTGGGTGCAGCAAGTGTCGTTATCGCCATTTTAGCCCTCCTAAAAAAAATATAAAATGATTAGCAGCTACCAAGAATCAATTCCTAAACTTGATCTGAACCGATTTATAAACGGAACCGAAGAAGAAAAACACGCATTTGTACAAGACCTTGGCCATGCCTATGAAGACATTGGTTTTGTTGCCATCCGAAATCATGGTGTAGATTCGTCTTTGTTAACGCGCCTTTATCAAAGCGTGGAAGATTTTTTCAATCTGCCGGTTGAAATTAAATTACAATATGATGATGCAGCCGGCGGAGGCCAAAGGGGTTACACCGGTTTTGGTAAAGAACATGCCAAAAACAGCAATGCCGGAGATTTAAAGGAATTCTGGCATTTTGGGCAGTGGGTTGAAGACAATGATGCGCTGATAAACTTTTACCCGCCCAACAAAGCCGTTGCAGAACTACCTGAATTTAATGTGGTGGGCAAAGAAATTTACAGGGCACTGGAAACCACTGGAAAGCACATGCTCAGGGCTATTGCCCTATTTCTCGACCTTGAAGAAAATTACTTTGACGGAAAGGTTCACAACGGCAATAGTATTCTCAGACCCATTCACTACCCTCCCATTACTTCTGAGCCCAAAGACGCTATCAGAGCCGGAGAGCACGAAGACATCAACCTCATTACACTGCTTGTAGGTGCGAGTGCCGATGGTCTTGAAGTGATGAATAAAAAAGGTCAATACATACCGGTAACAGAGGTGGAAAACCACATTGTGGTGAATGTTGGCGATATGCTTCAACGACTGACAAATGACAGATTGAAAAGCACCACCCACAGGGTTGTGAATCCTCCACGGGAAAGATGGGCTGAGCCCCGTTTTTCCATTCCGTTTTTCCTGCATCCCAGACCAGAAGTTTCGTTGGCATGTCTTTCATCGTGTATTAACGATGAAAATCCGAAGAAATACAGTGATTGTACCGCCATGGAATTTCTCACCGAACGACTCAGGGAAATTGGCTTGCTGAAATAACCCATAGGTCTTATTTCGTAACCATCAATTTGGTGGTTTTGCAATCATCATCAACACAAAGTCTCACAAAGTAGGCCGACTGTGGCAAGGTAGAAACATTAAGTTGCAGCAGAGAATTGCCCGGGTTGAACTTTTCGGTCATTAAAACACGACCGGAACAGTCAAGTATTTCACATTTCCCATTTTGGCAAATTTCACAGGGCTGAAACTGAATCCAGCATAGGTTTTTGGCCGGATTGCTCAGGATGGTAATCTCTGGCGATGATTGCAAATCATTTGATAGGTTAACTGAGCAATAAAGACTTTCAGCAACGATTCCGGAAGGATGGAGCATGGATACCCTGTATGTGTGGTTCCCCGTTCTAGGACTTTCATCCCAAAATTCCATTTCGTTTTTAAAAATTCCTTCTTGTCTGTTGCTTACTTCGCCCAATCGCAGATTTCCTTTGCTGCTCAGCCTGCCTACCTCAAAACGAACCTGCTCTTGTTTCAATTCTGATTCCCACCGAAGTCGGATTTGTCCACCCAGATTATCGCATTGCAGATTTCGGATTTCGGTTCCGAGGTGTGTTACCACTACGCTGTCGAAGGCGAAACAGCCGTTTCGATTTGCGGTAAGGCGCAGGCGATAATTACCTCCTAAATTCACCAATGGATTTTGGGCAACAGAAGTAAAACCGGAAGGACCGGTCCAATACCAGCTGTAGGTTCCTGCCTTTCCAAAAACCGATGACAACAAAGTGCTGTTGCTAAGCGCTGTATCCCCGCCGAAAACAGTTACCTGAGCAACAGAACCATCAATAATGGTATCGTCAACCCTTGCCTTCGCTTTCGGTCTGAGTGTATCGGCCAGTACCACAAACGAATCGCGAACTGCTGCACAACCTCTGATGTAAGCTGCTGAAAGATTGTATTTTCCGGTCTTGCCTACACGAATCCACGAGGAATCTGGGGCGTATTGAAGAATGCTGCCTGCCGGCCCTGACCACCTGTAATTCAAAGCAGCATTAAACGAGTCGGCATTCAAGCGGGCATTTAATTTGTTACACCTAAGGGTATCACTGCTTTTAATTTTTGCATACAGACGGGGCTGAGACCAAAAGCGAAATGGTCCGGCAAAATCATTCGGTGACGATGAAATAGAATTGGAGCTTCGTGTATAACATATTAAAGACTGATAGGGCGCTGCGCAATCATCAAAATTGGCATACAGTGCGGGATCAACACCCAATGCCGTAAAATTGAGTCCGATTTCCAAAAACTGATTGGCTTCGTACTGAGCTGACCAACCGTAACCGGTAGCGGATGCCACTCCCCATGGGGCAGCACTACCACTTGGAGAAGCATTTACACTTCCCCATGCCACGGTTGTTCCTGAGCCGGTTTTCGGTCGAATTCGTGCATAACCAAAACCATTTACTCCTGTTGTTTGAGCATTGAAGGCAATGAGATCGAAATAAAGTGGAGACCTGGGCGGGCTGGTGGAAATAAAACTGTCGTAAGTGCCTCTGCGCATCCAAATCATGGGTTCAAGGGTAAATGTTCCGGCATTATAATCCACAGACAACAGCAGATCACCCATTACACGCACCGCTCCGCCGGGTGTAAACTGCCAGCAATTTCTCCCACCCTGTGTTCCAAGATTGTTCATTTTTTTGAGTATGCTGTCGTACCTAACGGGATTCACAAAAAACTCGGCGGAAATATTTTTACTCCCTGTTGTGCCGAAAATTCCCATGCCCAACAACAAAAACAGTGAATCGTTTGATGCCGTTCCTTTTCTTCTTAGGTGACTTAATACCTCCAGAATATCGGTTTTTGCAGATAGTCCTGATGTTCCCAATTTCCAAGTTGATGGGTTGTCAATTACCTTTACCCCCGATGGACCGCTAATGGTGGTTGCATCGTTATCGGCCTGATCTTTGAAATAAACAGCATCAAGCCAACGGTTACCTCGATAAACACCATTTCTGGCCGTTGCCATTGACCGGGTAAAACTGCTGTTTTTTCGAAATGCCACCGTGCCTTGCATCTGACTGCGTAAGGTTGAAGCGGCTGTGCTGTCGATGGCAGGAAGACCGCCTTTTTTTCTTACGGACGGATTTACGAACCAATCATCGCCGGCAAATCCTGCGAATGAACCCAAGAGGGCTGTATCCAGACTTAAGTCGCCATCGATTCCAAAACTTGCTACATTACGGCCACCTATGACCACTTGCGAACTAACGGGGAGCCTACAGGCCATTAATAGCCCGAGACTTACATATTTCATTAATTTCATTTGATTTCTGATTGACTATTCGAGACCAGTTCCAACTTTCAGGAAGCGACCATTGAACAGGTTATCTCCTGCGCGGACTTTGATGAAATACATTCCGGCAGGCCATTTTTGGGTATCAAGTTCTATTTCACTTTTACCCGAATTGACATTGGTTTGCAATACAAGACTTCCGCCGGCATTGTAAATAACGACATGAATGGTTTCTAAATCAGGCATGTTAGGCAATGAGAAGTGCAGCTTGTCATGCACCGGATTTCCTGAAATGTGCAACCGAGTTTGGCCTGAACCGAAATAACCGGTACACCAGTCTGATAAGGTGACAGCGCCTGAGTTATCAATGGCTTTTATTCTGTAGGAATTCCATCCATAATCCGGTTGTTTGTCTCTGAATTCGTAGCTATTGACCAGATTAAAATTGTTATATGGCATGAGTTGACCGATGGTGATAAAATCGGAACCTTTCATTTTCTGAATTTCCAGTTTTGACAAATCTTCTTCATCGGTGGTGAGCCAGGAAACCAACATCTCACTTTCATTTGATTCGCATTGAAAGGCGAGCAGTGTTAGTGGCAATTGAATTACAATCACAGTATCGAGATCGAAGCAGGCGTTGCGCAAACTGGTTAGCTTAAGAATGTAGTCACCTCCGGCAGCAATCAAGGGTGATTGCAAGATTGAAGTAAAACCCAGTGGGCCTGTCCATTGAAATGAATAGCCCCCTGCCGTGCCAAAAACGGGGGAATTGAGCAGGGCATTGCTTGCTGCTGTATCGCCACCAAAAACATAAATGTATGGGAGTGAGCCATCCATAATGGTATCTGTAACTGTGGCTTTGGCAATGGGATGAATATTGTCTTGTAAAATCACAACCGAGTCGCTGAGTGTGTAGCAACCCCTCAGTGGTGCCGATTCCAAATAATATTTACCCGGCTGATTGAAGGAAATGACCGTGCTGTCGGTTGAATAAGCAGTGATATTTCCGTCAGGTGTAGACCAATGGTAATAAGCCAGTGGATAAGCCGAATCGGCATACATATTGCCGGCGGTTTTTGCGCAGTTCAGCGTATCTTTTCCCTCGATTTTACTTATAATTCGGGGGTAACGCCAAAATGGATAAGGACCCGCAAAATCTTTGGGTGAAGATGTAGGCGAAACAGAAGTTTGACTATAAAAAATGATCGAACGATAGGGTGTGGTACAAGGATCTATCCCAACAAAAAGAGAAGGATCAACCCCAAGAGCCGTAAAGTTGATTGACATTTCAACAAACTGATTGGTTTCATAAACCGGCGACCAGGTGTAGCCGGTAGACACTGCAGTTCCCCAAGGAGCCACGGGCAGTGTACTGACGGAATTCGCCGTGGCTTTCGCAACCACTGTAGAGGCACCACCGATGGGGAGTATTTCACAATACCCGTAATCACCCGGACCTGTATTCGTTTGCGCATGAAAGGTGCTGAGTTTAAAATTCTGCGTGTACAGCGGTGGAGAAACACCAATAAAACTGTCGTGAGTGCTGCGCCGTAACCAAATATGCGGCTTCAGCGTAAACGAGCCGGCAGTATAATCAATGGTCATAATCATATCTCCAATGACCTTTGGATTTCCGGCCGGATCAAACTGCCAGGCCACCCTACCGCCCTGAGTTCCCAGTTTTTTGAGGGTGCGGGTTACTGTATCCAGATATACATCATTTACAAACAACTCCGCAGTGATATTCTTAGAGCCTGCGGTGCCGTAAATACCCACACCCAAGTAAAAAAAGAGAGAGTCGAATACAGTGGTTCCCTTTCTTTTCAGGTGTGTAAAGAACTCCATTATATCTGTTTTAGCACCCAATGACGAAGAATTGATGATCCATGCATTGGGATCATCGATCAGTTTTACACCCGAGGGACCCGTGATAGAAGTTCCATCCTGATCAAGCTCATCCTTGGCATAAAGAGCATCAAGCAGAATGTAGCCATTGCTTCTGTAAAGCTTAGGAACCGCCATAGATTGGGTAAAAACCGTGTTCTTCATGGCGTTTGAAGAAGACTGAAGCAGTGTTCTCCAGTACCAGGCTCGGGTGGTATCGATGATACCAACCCCCGTGCTTAGTTTTTTTACTGCGGGCGATCGAAACCAGTCATCGGAAGGTTTTCCGTTCCCTACCGAAATACCATTCAGGGCCGAGTCGGTGGCTAAATCTCCGTCAACTCCAAATCCGGCCTCAATCCCGCCAACGCCCACCGCCTGGGCTCGAAGTTGAGATACCGTAGAAAATCCTGTTCCAAGCAACGCAACTGCGGCGAGGAATGAAATCCGGGTTCTGTCTATCACATTTCGCATGAGCCAAATTTTCCATGGTTTTAGCTTTAAAATGTTGATAAATGTGTGGATAACCCCAAACCAAAATCAGTCGGCGTGAAATCCGCCGGACTAAATTGCCGGGTTTTTCATTTCAGAAATCGAAAATATTTGAAACAACCTGGGTGGTTACTTTTAAAAATAAGCAGGGCAAAGCAAGTTCAAAAAGTATCAAAGAAAAAGATTCTTCAGTTCGGTTGCCTCTTCTGGCTTCATTTTTCCCGCCAGAATAAGTCGAACCTGGCGACGGCGCAGCGCCCCTTCGAACTTTTCTTTTTCTTCGTTATTTACAATTTCCAGTTGAGGAACTGTTGCGGGTTTTTGTCTTCCATCAAGGGCGACGAAAGTATAGTAGGCCTCATTGCACTTTATCTTCTCACCCCTGGGAATATCTTGAGCAAACACTTCAATAAACACCTCCATACTGGTATTGAAAGCGCGGGTTACCCAAGCCTGAAGCGTCACTACATCGCCCAAGCGAATGCTTTCCTTAAATGAAACGCTGTCGACAGAGGCAGTAACTACAATATGGTTGCTGTGTTTTTGTGCGGCAATGGCAGCGCAAATATCCATCCAATGAAGGAGGCGACCTCCCATTAAATTCCCAAGTGTATTGGTATCGTTAGGCAAAACCAATTCATTCATAACGGTGAAAGAATCGGTGGTTTTTTTTGTTTGCGACTTAATCATACAGTGCAAAGTTCGCACATAGGGCACAAAAAAAACGGGAAACCTTTGTTTCCCGTTTCGTTTATTGGATTTGTGATTAGGCCTGAGCCTGAACTACCGATACTTTGCTGCGGCCTTCGCGGGTTTTACGAAACAGAACAACACCATCCGCCAAAGCAAACAGGGTATGATCTTTTCCGATTCCTACATTTACATCGGGGTGATGCTTGGTTCCACGCTGACGAACAATGATGTTGCCTGCCTTAACCACCTGACCGCCGAATATTTTCACACCCAGTCTTTTGCTGTGCGATTCGCGACCGTTTTTACTACTACCTACACCTTTTTTATGTGCCATGATGAATTAATTTTCTTCTGTTGTTGCTGCCTCAGCTTTTTCAGCTTTGGTTTTGATACTTTGAATTCTGATACCTGTCAAATCCTGACGGTGGCCATTGCGTTTTACATATCCTTTGCGGCGCTTCTTTTTGAAGACCACAACTTTGTCTCCTCTTCCATGTTTTTCAACGGTGGCAGACACAACGGCACCTTTGATTGTGGGCTCTCCCACTTTCATTTTGCCTTTATCTCCAATTAAAAGAACCTTGTCGAATGTGAGTTTATCACCCGCATTACCACTCAGGCGGTTTACTACCAGAAACTGGTTTTCTTCAACCCTGTATTGCCTTCCGGCTATTTCTACAATGGCGTACATACTCTATTTTAACTTAAATCGTTTTGTGAAACGGGCTGCAAAGATAAGAAAACTGCTCATTTATTCCAATTGTTCAAACATATTTTCTCAATATACCCGGGGTTGTACAGCCAATTGAACATATCAAAATAAACAGTGTACACTTTGCGTTAATAGAGAACAACATGTATATAAATCGTTCCACAGCGCTGTTACGAAGAAAGTATATTTGCCTTGAAAATGCTTAGATTACCATTACTGCTGATTTTGTTAACTTGTTTGGGCTTGCTGAGTGCTCAGCCTGAAAAGCGCGGATTTGATGACGGCACCACTGTAACCACTACATTCAAACCCAAATTAATGCCAGCCTCAAAGTTGCTGATTGACCCCAGCATTCCTAAGGCACAAAACAGCCCAATTAATGTTGATTATCTGGCGCAGGACTATCGTTGGAACACCCGCAAAATAACGAGAATCCTTCCCCCGGCAAAACATTTCGAACCGGGAATTGACACTTCATACAACCCTAACTATGCTCGAATTGGTGGCGGAAACCTCAATCACAAACTGCTGGAACTTTACATGGCCAACCGTGCCAACAGCAAATGGGCATACAATGGTGCTTTTCAACATTTAAGTGCCGATGTCAACGGGAGTTTGCAGGATTTCAGTACAAACCGGGGGTATATTTCAGGAGCCAGGTTTTTCAATCGCAGCAGCATGGAGGTACGCCTGAACTACGGCAGAGATATGAATCGTTTTTTTGCCAAAGACACAATTTACAAAGGCGATGCGGCAGAAATCAAAAAAATAGGGCAAAATACAGGGTTCAATGTATTGTACGATTTGAAGTACAAGGACAGAAAACCCGGTTTTTCAGCCGGTTTCATGTTCAACAACTTTTTCAATAACCTTAAGCAAAGCGAAACTGAGTTTGGTGGCCGTTTCGGATGGGATGCACGTTTCAAAAAAGCAGCTACCAAAGGCACATTAGAGGTAACGAACCTGCAATTCCGTCAATCTTTCAACACAGTCAATCAGTGGTTTGTGGATTTAAACCCCAGGATTTCATTCAGCAAAAAAGACAAGGCCCTTGATATAAATGCCGGATTGAACCTCTCCTGGGTATTACGCGACACCATGGATCCCCTGTTTTACCTGAATCCGTTTTTGCAGGCAGAGAAGAAATTGGAAGGGTTGAAGATGAAGATTTATGGTGGCATTGACGGCGGTTTGAGAAGAAACTCCATTCGCCGCTTTTTTGAATCTGTTCCTTTCACTTATGACAGCATTAAAATTCGCAACACCTATGAGCAGCTGAAAATTTTTGCGGGAATCAAGGGTAGCATTACTGACAATTCTCAATTCAATCTGGAATTCGGAAACAGCACCTTGGCAAACATGCCGCTGATTATTACCAACAACGACAGCATAAAAAGTCTTCAGGTGATTTACGACGATGTAAACAACCTTTATTTTATGGCAGATGCCCGTTTTTCCATTGGTGAGAGAATACGCGTTGGCGCCACCACTCGGGTTAACAACTACACTGCAAAAAATGAATTGCAAGCCTGGCATTTGCCTAATCTCACTTATGCCATTAGCGCACAGTATAACCTGAATAGAAAATTTGTTTTTCAGGTTGGTGTTGATGGAATGAGCCGCAGGTACAACAAGGTTTTGGATGGTCCTACTAACCTTGAAATGAAAGGCTTTGCCGACTTAAACTGCCGCGTCGATTATATTTTGAAAGACATGGTGCGCTTCTGGATCCAAGGCAATAACCTCGCCAACATGAAGTATCAGACCTGGTATGGTTACAACAATTACAGACTCACCATCCTTGGCGGTCTGGCGGCTTCGTTTTGATAAATGAAAAAACAGGGTTAATTTTGAAACATGACCGGAACTGCAGAACTTGAAAAATGGGTATTGTCGCTATTAACCAAACACGAATGTGTTGTGGTTCCCCGATTGGGAGCTTTTTTGTTAAGGCACGCATCAGCTTCGGCCAATCCATTTAACGGTGAAGTAAAACCTTCCGGAGATACATTATTTTTCAACCCTTCAATTCAAAATGACGATGGGTTGCTGATCAATGAAATCAAATCGGCGTTGGGTTGTGATTATGCCACCGCCGCATATTCACTGCAGAAACTGGTTGGCGAGATTGAACAAACCGCGCGCAACCAACGCATGTTTAAATTCGGTGAGCTGGGAAACTTTTTCGTGAATGCAGAAGATAAACTGCTATTCCTTCCCCGTCCTTCTCTAAATCTATCGAAAAACACTTTTGGGCTGCCCGTTATCGGTATTTTACAGGGTCATAATAAAACGGAGGCAGGCGAAACCAGAATTATTAAGGAGGAAAAGGAACATGCCATTGAGGTTGAGACAGAAGATGTTCATGAAGATGCTGTGGTGGTTGACATACGAGAGGATGAGCCTACACGAAGGAATCGGTCTTATATTTGGAAAGCCGCTGCCGTTATCAGTTTTGTAACCATGAGTGTGGGTGGAGGTTTTGTGCTGATGAATCATTTGGAAAGCACATCGGAAAACCAATTGGCGTCTGCTTTGCCCTCGATTCCCAAATCTGTTACTAAGCCCGTTGAAGAAAAAAAACAGGAAATTTCCGTTTACCCCGGAGGTGCTGAGGGTATTAAAAAGCAAATGGAACACCTCAGAACCGGAGAAGGCTTCGTATTCATTTGCGGAAGTTCTCACCTGAACAGGAATTTGGCCGAAATAGAAATTAAGCGCTGGAATGCTCTGGGAGTTCCTTCCATTCTGTGCAAAAAAGATGGAAGTTCACTGATTAAGGTGTTGCTGGGGCGTTTTAAAACTGAAAAGGAAGCCAGTGATTTTCTGGCCAAAATGCCCGGCAACAGCGGATACAGTGCCGGTATCATCATAGCTGATCTTAATCCTATTGATTAACATGAACCACTACATTGTTGAAGAAAAACTTGATTCCACCCAAGGACAAAAAGTATCCAGCGGGTTGATGGCTACAGTGATTACGGCCTTGCTGCTGGGAATATTGTGGTTTGTGCGAATCAGTATGCCCAACCCACCCTTGGATTTAAAGGAAGGCGTGCTTGAACTGGACATGGGGGTGGTTGACGGTGGCTTTGGCGATCCCAATTCTGGCGGTCCCTCTCCCACTCCGCCGGCACTTGGCGACAGCAAAGGCGACGGTGGCGGTGATCCTTCACCCAGCGGTGGCGAAGGTAAAGTGGTGACCAACGATGGCGAAAACTCAGTTAATTTACCTCCCATCGATCCTCCAAAACGCGGTGATCAGACCGACCCCAACTTAGCAAAACGCCTAAAAGTGGGTAAGAGAACAGGAAGCGGAAGCAGTACCGAGGGGAATCCGAACGGTTGGGTTGGCGGCAAAGGCAAAACCGGATCCGGAACAGGTGGAAATGATGGCGGTGTAACAGGGACCAATGGTCGCAACCCGGGCGGGGGAAAAGGTTTGTACAGCTATGCCTTTACCCAGTTTAAACTGAATTCCGGCGTCAGAGAAGTTCAAGCCAACGGTGATGGTGTGCTTGCATACAGAGTAAGGGTTAATTGTGATGGCACCTGGTCTATTGTGGGAGAATCTGCAGGCTTTACCTACAATGGTGGTGCTGATGCCAAAATTGTATTCACCAACTTTTTAAGAAAGAGCAGTTTTGAACGATTTGGCGAAAGCTGTCCTGAAACAGGCACCGTAACGGTGAATGTGAGAAAGAGTCTGTAATTTTCAAATGCTATCTTACGGGGAAACCCTCGATTATTTATACTCCCGTTTGCCGGTGTTTCAACACATTGGCAAAGCCGCATACAAAGCTGATTTGAACAATACCATCGCCCTTTGCAAGGCGCTGGGGAATCCTGAAAATTCGTTTAAATGCATACACATTGGCGGTACCAATGGCAAAGGATCCGTGAGCAGCATGCTGGCGGCGGTTTTTGCCGAGCATGGCTACAAAACCGGATTGTACACCTCGCCTCACCTAAAAGATTTCAGGGAACGCATTCGCATCAACGGGCAAATGATTACCGAGGATTATGTGGTGAATTTTACTGAAAGGGTGAAACCGCTGATAGAAAGCATTGAACCTTCCTTTTTTGAAATCACGGTGGCGATGGCGTTTGATTATTTCAGGGCAGAAAAGGTGGACATGGCCATTATTGAAGTAGGCATGGGCGGAAGGCTGGACAGCACGAATGTAATTGTGCCTGAATTGGCTGTTATTACCAATATTGGCTGGGATCACATGGAATTTTTGGGCGATACCCTGCCGAAAATTGCAGCGGAAAAGGCAGGCATCGTAAAACCCGGCATTCCCGTGGTGATTGGCGAAAGCAGGGATGAAACAAAACCGGTTTTTGCTGAAAAAGCCCTTGTGAGCCACTCTCCCATTCACTTTGCAGACCATGCCCCAGAAAACTGGATAGCAACTTGCGAACTGAAAGGCCATTACCAAAGAAAGAATTTGGCCACGCTGAAAAAGAGTCTTGATGTGCTGGAATCACTGGGTTACCCATTTGAGCAAGACAAGATTCTTAACGCCATAAGCAATGTTAAAAAATTAACAGGACTGAGAGGCCGTTGGGAAATAATGCAAACCCATCCCCTGATGATTGCCGATACAGCCCACAACGCTGATGGGCTGAAGGAAACCATGGCACAACTTTCAGATTTAAACGCCCCCAAGATTCATTTTGTGCTGGGTGTGGTGAACGACAAGGATTTGGGTAAAATTTTGCCTTTATTGCCTGTTGATGCAACTTATTACTTCTGCAAACCCAATATTTTTAGAGGTTTGGATGCCGAAAAACTGGCAGAACAAGCGAATAGTCAGGGTTTAAAAGGCGCAGTATATGAATCTGTCGAACAGGCTAAAAAAACAGCTTTGAGCAATGCACATTCTGATGATGTGATTTATGTGGGTGGCAGCACCTTTGTGGTGGCCGAAGCATTGTAAAAGTTAAAGACTCCAGTACTCAAGGGCGGGTCGCGAGGCCGGATTTCGGAACAGGCCTTTCAGATCGAAAAAGAAAGCATCGGGAGCAGAAAAGTTTTCGAACCAGCTGTTTTCCAGGGCTTTGTATTCGTTGTGCGAAACAGCGAGAATGATGCCATCGTATTTTCCACAGGGTTCCGGAACCAGGGAAAATCCATATTCGTGGTGCATTTCGGCAGAATCGGCATGGGGATCAATGACATCTACATTCACCGAAAAAGCCCTGAGTTCGTTGACCACATCAGCAATTTTGCTGTTTCGGATATCGGAAACATTCTCTTTAAAAGTAGCACCCATAATGAGAATACGAGAATCTTTGACAACCTTGCCCCGCGCATTGAGCTTTTTAATGGCTTTGGATGCGATGTGTGCAGGCATATTGTCGTTGGTGTATCGTCCGGCGGCAATAACGCGCGGGTGCAGGCCCAATCGTTCCGCTTTGTGAACCAGGTAGTAGGGATCGACACCAATGCAGTGCCCGCCGACCAAACCGGGGGTATATTTGTGAAAGTTCCACTTTGTTCCGGCGGCGTCAATCACATCAAATGTATTGATACCAATTTTATTAAAAATCATCGACAGCTCATTCATGAGTGAAATGTTCACATCGCGCTGGGTGTTTTCAATTATTTTGGCGGCTTCGGCTACTTTGATGGAAGTGGCTTCGTGAATACCTGCGGTGATGATGCTGCCGTAAAGTGCAGAAATGTTTTTCAACGACTCATCGGAGCAACCACTTACAATTTTCAGAATTTTGGGCAGAGGTCTTTCCTTGTCGCCGGGATTGATGCGTTCCGGAGAATAACCCACTTTAAAATCTTCGCGGAATTTGAGTCCTGAAACAGATTCAATAATGGGAACGCAATCGTCTTCGGTACAACCCGGGTAGGTGGTGCTTTCGTAAATGACATAATCGCCTTTTGAAATGACCTTGCCTACGGTGGTACTGGCACCTATGAGGGGCTTGAGATCGGGTTCATTCGCCTCGTTGATGGGTGTTGGCACAGCCACGATGTACACACCGCATTCGCGAATGTCATCGAGGTTAGCCGTAAAATGGATATTTCTGCCTTCAAATTCCGTGGCTTCAATTTCCTTGCTGGGATCGATGCCACGGCTCATCATTTCAACCCTTTCGGGGTTGATATCGAAGCCCACCACTTTGAATTTGCGGGCAAACTCGAGGGCGATGGGAAGGCCTACATAACCTAGACCAATTACACAAATGCTTTTTTCACCGGAGGCAACGCGTTCGAACATAGAAATAAAGGTGCGAAATTAAGAAAGTAAGCGGGGTTATGAACGATTTATTTCACTTCGCCCATGAGTTTTCTAACCCAGGGGGAAATGGCAATCACAATTACACCTGCAATGACTGCGTATAGGGCGAATTGCAGATATCCATTTGAATAAATCTCTAGCTTTTCCGCGGCCGAGGCTGTTGCTTTGGGGGAAATGCCCGCCCCGAAAAGGCCTGCAATGTACTGCCCGTAAGCGCTGGCAAGAAACCACATTCCCATCATAAAACCCTGCAATTTGGTGGTGGCCAGCTTGGTCATTAACGACAAGCCAATGGGTGAAAGCGCAATTTCGCCCAGGGTAACCACAAAGTAACCCATGATAAAGATATCGCCTGGCGCAACGCCATTGTGGGCAAACATTTTGTTTACACCGAAGATATAAAATGCAGCACCCAGCAACAGAAAACCCAATCCGAATTTCACCACGCTGTTGGGCTCCAGTTTGCGCTTGTGAAGCCACAGCCAAAGCAATCCAACCAGGGGCGCGAAGGCGATGACGAACATGGAATTGGCCGAGTTGTTTACAATATTGGGATCGATGTTCAGCGTTCCACGATCAAGGTGCTCAGCAGCGTATAAGCTGAGAGATCCGCCGGCTTGTTCGAAAATGGCCCAGAAAAAGGAAGAAAACACAATAAACACCAGAGCCGCAAGCAGTTTCAGGTTGTCTGCTTTTTGCAGTTTGGTCATTTCATAACCGAGATACAACAAACTGAATGGGCCGATGAAATACATAAACCAATCGGTGTATTGGGTATTTGAAACCATCTTGATAATGAGTGGTATACAGGCCAGCGCGCCAATATACACGGCATAGGCATACCATTTCTTTTGCGGTTCCTTGCTTTCGTCGATGGGTGAATTGCCGATGGGGCCCAAAGTTCTGCGCGCGAACGAGAATACCAGCAGACTGATGAACATGGCCACGGCCACGAGGCCAAAAGCCACATTCCAGCGTAAGTGTTCGGGTATAATGGTGGTGAAAATTTCACCCTTTCCCACGCCAATCATTAAAATACCGCCGAAAAACGCACCAATGTTGATACCCGAATAGAAAAGGGAAAAACCGGCATCGCGGCGGTGGTCGTTACTGTGGTACAACTGTCCTACCATAGAGGATATATTGGGTTTAAAAAATCCGGTTCCCACAATGAGGAAAGCAATTCCCTGAAAGAAGAATGCTTTGGGATCGATGGTTAGAATGAGGCTACCTGCAATCATGAGCAGGGCGCCCCAGAAAAGTGATTTTTTAAATCCGAGGATTTTATCGGCGAACATGCCGCCAATGAAAGTGAAAGCATACACCCAGGCTTGGGTGGCTCCGTATTGCAGGTTGGCCACATCTTTTTCCATGTTCATGTTGTACACCATGAAAAAGGTGAGCATACCGCGCATGCCGTAAAAGCAAAACCTCTCCCACATTTCGCTGAAGAAGAGACTCCAGATTTGTTTGGGGTATGCTCCGGAGAAATTGCGGATGGATTCGAGTTGATTATCTGGGGTAGTGTTCATATTTAATTTTTTATTGCGCTATTTAATTTTTTCAGCATGGCGAACAGCAACAGGGCTGCAGCGAGCAACAGGAAAAAGTTCAACCAAAAATAGGCAGCTTTATCTGTGTAGGCGTCCCATTGGCTGGCCAAAACCCCACTGAGTTTATTGCCGATTGAAGTAGCCAGAAACCAGCCACCCATCATCAAGGAAGTGAAGCGCTGAGGGCTGAGTTTTGACACCAGTGAAAGTCCCATGGGACTGAGGAATAATTCGCCGATAGTGATAACACCATAGGTACCCATCAGCCACCAGAAACTTACCTTTTCTGATCCATTGTTGCCACTTTTGACAGCAGCCACCATCACCAGAACAGAAAGTGCCGAGACCAGCAATCCCAAAGCAATTTTGGTGGGAATGGCCGGCTCTTTTCCTTTTCTTCTTAAGAACAAAAAGAAAGAAACCACAACCGGAGTGAGCACAATGACCCAAAACGGATTGAATGACTGACTGATGTTGGTGCTCCATACATATACATCTGTATTTTCAGCCGGTTTTACTTTTTCATTCTTGAAATAATTGGGGTAATCGTAAGTCAGCACCACCTTGCCTTGTGCATTTTTCGATTTTCTGAAAAGCGAATCAATTTGGGGAACAGAATCCTTGGTGTAGGTGAGTTTCTTGGTCAATTTCAGTTGATTGAATGCACTTTGAGTTGTGCCTGAAACACTTCTGTCGGTATAATTGTCTGCCCAGGTATTCAGTGCTGTTCCATTTTGTTTGAATACGGCCCAAAACAAAACCACCACAGCAAAAATAGTTAACATCACACCCATGGGTTTCTTCTCGTCCTCGTGAGATTTGAAGTACAACGAAGCATAATAAACCACCACGGGAATACAAGCGAAAATGAATGCATCAGTACTGTCGCTATCGAAAATTTTACCCGGAATGAACCAGCCTAAGACTCCGAATAACAAGGATGGCAACAGAACAATTGTCATAATTTTCCCAATGCTCATATCGCCCGGGCGGGGCTCTACCCTCACATCGAACTGTTTGTAGTGGCGGGTTCCGGCCATGAATACAATGACTCCAATGAACATACCAACACCGGCTGCAGCGAAGGCAGCACTCCAACCAATGGTGGTGTACAATGCGGCACCGAAGAAATTGCATATAAAGGCACCAATGTTGATGCCCATATAAAAAATATTGTACCCTTCGTCTTTTTGGTGCTGATTTTCGGGTGTTGAATACACATTACCAAGCAAAGTTGAAATATTGGGTTTAAAGAAGCCGTTGCCAATAATTACGAGAGCCATTGAAAAATAAAGTGCCGGTAAAGTGTGAATTCCCATGAGGCAATATCCCACACCCATAAACAAGCCTCCCAGAATGATAGATCTGCGGTAGCCTAGCAATCTGTCCGCAATGAGCCCACCGAGAAAAGGAGTAAAAAACACCAGTGCAATGAAGGTTCCGTATAAATTGCTGGCATCTTTTTCATTCATCTGAAAGCCGTCTTTCACATCTTTCAAATACAGGGTAAAAATACCAATCATCAGGTAATAGCCGAATCTCTCCCACATTTCGGAGAAAAACAGAAACGGCAAGGCGGCGGGGTGCTTTTTAAACATAGGATTAAACGCAATAATAAGCCTTAGAGCATAAAAAAAGCCGGTTTAACCCGGCTTTTTTTCGTCTTTATCAGTCCATTTTAATTGATGCCATGCATTCTTTTCTTCAGAAAATTGCTCATGAGAAAGAGGATGATTGCGGCTACTCCACTCAGCACGATGAATACCATGAAGAAATCGTACAGATTGTTGATTTGAAAACCAGCAATGCTTGGAATTTCTGCACCTGCCTTGGCTTCTTTTTCACCTGCACCGGGAGGGATGAGTGAACTTAAGGTTCCGGCCAGTTTGTTTGCGCAGGCGTTTGCCAGAAACCAGGTTCCCATTAACAATGATGAGAAGCGGGCCGGAGACAATTTACTTACCATAGACAAACCGATGGGAGATAAACACAATTCACCCATTGTATGCAGAATGTACAACGCTATAAGCCACCACATACTCACTTTTACAGAACTGTCAACACCGTTTACTGCGATGGCGATTACAACATAACCCAAAGTCAGCAAAGCAAGTCCCCAGGCCATTTTCATGGGTGATGAGGGTTCCATGTTTCGTTTGTGCATGGTTCCCCATAAAATGCTGAACAATGGAGCCAGAATGATTATACCAAGAGGATTTATACTTTGAAACCAGGAAGCTGGCATTTCCCAGGTTCCCACCATTCTATCGGTTTGTTTATCTGCAAAAAGTGTTAGCGAAGCACCCGCCTGTTCGAACGACATCCAAAAGAAAATGACGAAGAAACACAGAATGAAAATCACACCAATCCTGCTGCGTTCCACGCTGCTCAATGATTTATCCGTCATAATAATGAGTGGCATAATAATCAATGCCCCGAAGATGAAGTAACCAATGATGTCAGCGTCCGTATTCACAATGGACTTAAGGTTAAGCATTAAGAATATGATGCCTGTTGAACCGATGATGGTAAGAATACTCGTTAGATCTAGTTTTTTGACGGGCATTCCAAGGTCTTTCCCGTCATGTCCAACGAGTAATTTTCCTTTATAAAGCCAGAAGCTAATCAAACTGATTATCATACCGATACCTGCGGCAAGGAAACCCCATTTAAAATCTACCTTTTCGGCGAGTGAGCCACATACGAGAGGTGAGAAAAACGCACCGAGGTTAATACCCATATAAAAAATGGTAAAAGCAGAATCCACTCTTCTGTCTCCTTCAGGATACAGGTTTCCAACCATGGTTGAAATATTGGGTTTGAAGAAGCCGTTGCCAATAATCAGCAGCGTGAGTCCTGCCCACATCAGTGTTACAGCCATTGCTCCTGAAGTGCTTGCGCTGAAAAACAAAATAAACTGGCCCAGAGCCATCATAATACCGCCAATTTCAATGCTTCGTCTGTTACCCAAAAAACGATCACTCAGATAGCCCCCCAAAAGTGGTGTCAGATAAACCAGGCCTGTGTAGCTTCCATAAATGTTGGAAGAGTCTTTTTCTGAAAGCAAGAGAGCCTTAATCATGAACAGCATAAAAATGGCTCGCATGCCATAGTAGCTGAATCGTTCCCACATTTCTGTAAAGAACAGTAGGTACAAACCTTTTGGATGTCCCTGAGATGTATTTGTATTCATAGCTTATTTATTTCGTTGGCTAAAATAGAAATTTATTCTCTTTGTTCCGCAATTTGTACAAAGAAAAAGCCCCGCATTTCTGCGGGGCTTTTACAAATTATGTAATTTTATCAATCGTTGTCTGAAAATGCACCCATATCAAACAGCAGAGAAAATCTCAGCTGATTTTGAAGTGGGTGACGGCGGGCGAAGGGAACGAGCATGGCCACATCGATATTCACTTTCTGGTATTTCAATCCCAAACCAAAAGTCAGGTACTGTCTTCCACCCTTGTTTTTGTTTTCGTAAAACAAGCCCATTCTGCCGGCGAATTTGTTATCATACCAATATTCTGTGCCCAAAGAGGTTGTCCATTCGTTCAACTCTTCGGTTAAACCACCGGGGGCATCATAAAAACTTTGAACCATTCCCTGCACTACACTCACATTTGGATCAGAGCCGATGTACTGACGAACACCGCCAATCACTGAATCGTTTCCATCCCATGCCTGCAGGTAAAATGGACGGGTTGGAACCAAAAGTTTATTCAAATCGGCGTAAATGCCTACTTTGTTATAATCGTCAATTTCATATTTCCAGCCTACACCCAGTTTCAGGTTTGTGGGAAGAAAATCGCGCTGTTCACGGGTAGTGTAAGTCATTTTGGCTCCAATGTTCTGAATGTTGGCTCCAAAATTGAATGACGATTGCTTGCCACCCGGCAACATGATTTTTGTTCTGTAAGTCAGGTTCACATCTCCTGCACCCGACAATCCGGCCTGGGTGCTGCCACCGGGCAAACTGCGGTTACCTGCAATGTTTGAATAAATAAAACGAAGGTTTACACCCATTGAGAATTTTTTGTTGAAACGGGTTGCATAACCGGCATCAACACTGAATTCGTTGGGGTTAAAATTTCCGGTGGGATTGCCTTCCCAATCGGTAAAATTGATGTTCCCCAATGAAAAGTAGCGAATGGCACCACCAAAAACAGAGTTGCCATTTTTGGATTTGCTGTATCCCGAGAGGTAACTAAATCCCACATCGGGAACAAGCTGACGGAGCCAAGGTGCGTAAGACAAGGAAAACCCCGATTTACGGTCGCTGTTCACTAAATTACTCATGTTCCAGCTAACGCTGTTCGCATCTGGGCTGAACAATGCAACACCGGCATCCCCTATACCAGCCGAACGGCTATCAGGAGTGATAGTGAGAAATGGCACCATGGTGGTGACTGTATTCAGCTGTCCTGCCAGCTCTTTCGAGGTAACTTGCGCCTGGGAGTTGCCCCAGATTCCCGTTGCTATGGCTATGACTACAATGGCTCTTTTCATAACGGATTTACGGCAAAAATAGGATTTTGTATCGGAACTCAATGCTAATTTGGTCATTTCATTTAATAACGGGCATAAAACGCCGTCTTCTTTTCTTTTATTGTCTGCTTTCATTAATATTTTATCAGTCTGCCCGAAAAGGCAGTTTTTTTATTGCCGGCTCTCAATTCAACCGTGTAAATGTAGATACCGGCTGGCATAGTTGCACCGCCCGCACCCGCTGACCAAGACAGCCTGTTTTCCGTTGCGCTTACATTGTTTAGCTCACTCTCCCTGCTATAAAACCTTCTTCCCGATGCATCGCTGAGAACAAGAGTGGCCTTCAGATCAGCACCGGGCATGTTGTGTGTAAAGGAAATGTTCAATTCATCGCGGTATGGATTGGGGAATGGAAAATGAGATGAAACTTCGAACGACTCTCCGACCGTGAATTGGAGGGTGGCCTCGCCGGAATTGTTGTAAATATCCCAAACCCTGATTTTAAGGCTGTGAGAACCCGGGCTAAGATTATTTACCGGCATTTTAATGCTTCCTCGGGTGAAAGAATTCAAGTCGTAACTAAAAAATTCATTCAGTATCAAGTATTGTTCGTTTTCAGTTCCTTCATCCAGTATTGCAATCATGTCGCGCCCAATACCCGAGCCGGTGGCATTCAAACCATTCAAATCAAACACGCGGGCCAGCAGCACTCCATTGGGTTGAATTTGACCTCCGTTTACGAAGGTGGTGTCGTTCATATAGGCATTGATTTCGGGGCCCTGATTGTCGGGATTGAAAACCGTTTCACTCCCTCCTATTTTCACCCTTACTCCTCCGGCGGCATCGGTAACGCCGTTGTGGGCATAAAACCCAATTTTGCCAAAATCAACATTGTAGGCAATGTCTTTGGGGATGGCAAAAATCACTTCGAAGTCCCCATTTTTAACTGAAACCACACCTTTATAAATGGCACTGCTTTGGTCTTTGTAAGGTATGGGGGCTCCTACCTTATCATTCACCAGGGTACTTCGGGTAATGGCCTTATCAAACACCTTAACCCAAAGGTTGCCGTTAAAAGTGTTGAATTTACCCTTCAATCTTTCCTCAATGTGGCCCTTTATTTTTACAACACTGAACGCTTTCAGGGTATCACTAAAACTATTGGATGCTTTTCCGTTTATTGAATCCACCACTACGCTGTGTTTAGGAAAAGCCAATGGCATGGAAGGATCTCCGAGCAGGGCGAACTTGTTGTCTTCCGAGGTTACTCCCGGCCTGTTTTTCATTTTCTTAAACAAGTCTCCCAGTGTTGGAATGGCCTCATTGGAGCGGGGAAAACCGTAATTGGTCCAGAAATCGTTGTTGATAGCCATGTTCCCCGATACAAAAACAAGGCGGGTGGTGGACATCAGCGCAATCGGACCACCTTCAGGATTAAGCAGGGCGATTTCTCCGGCACTTTGCTCTCTGGGATCGTCGTACAAACTAAACTCGCAGGTTGCGGTGAACAGCACCGGCATTCTCCAGGTATTTCGCCAGCCGCGAATCATAGGTAAATCCAGGATGGCCTCCTGGGCCCACCCCACAGGTCCGCCATGCCCCTGGTAATTCATAAACAAACAACCATTGTTGACATTGCGGTTGATGGCATCGTTTACATCGGGATACTTTTCGGTATTTCCTGTTGACACCTGTTTGAAAGCATCGCTGAACAACTTCTGAACGAAAATGTATTTCTGGGTTGTGTCGATGAAACGAGCATACTTTTCGCTTTCCGAGGTGAAAATGGTCTCGTATGAAAGATCCACATCGTCGCTGACGAATGCAAGGTTGGTTCTCCAATCGCCCAAACTTTGCGGTGAATCATACCTCTCCAGCTTTTTAACCATTCCCAGCGCTTCGTTCAGGGTTCTGCAGGGAATTCTTCCCACCGAAACAGTGAGTTTGCTGAAACCTGCTTCAGGATTTCCTGAATTCAAATCGAGATAGCCGTAAAAATCATCAAGACTAAAAGTTGCCGCTTTATTGGGAACATCCAGTTCGTAGATAGGAACGAAATTCGTATTGCCAGGAATTCGGTCTTTCATGTCGTAACTGGCTGCACCCATTAGCAATACAAACTTTAGGGGATTCGTGGTAGACTGTGAAAGTTTGTGGAAACTGCGTATATAATCACGAATGGCAACCACATCCTGTTGCGAAGTGCTGAACTGATTGTAAATATGCTGTACTTCCGCCACCTGAACTTTGTAATTCTGATCTTTGGACCTCAGTTCTGCCAGCTTTTCAGCGGCAGGTTTAAATGCAGCAGGTGTTATAATCAAAAGGTCAGCAGATGCATCGGCCAGCAAATCGGGAGAATTGATGATTCCCAGCGATTCGGGTTTCAGGGCATCTTTCGAATCGAAAACAATGAAGGTTTTTTTGTTGTCATTTGAATCGATTCGGCACAAATTAACTCCGGACTGCAGTTCTGTTGGCAATTCAACCGGGTTCATGGCATCTGAAACATTCCATACCTTTATTGATGAGCCATCAATTCTCAATCCGAAGCGCTTCTTGCTTTGCAGAGCAGTATTTCTTATCAATATGGGTTTTCCGGAGTAAGTCAGTTTCATGTTACTTACGACTTCGATATAATCGAGCCATGCGGCACTTTTTGTATTGGGTCTGTTCAAAGAAATCTGGGCTGAGAGCAAACCGTCGGTTACGGGAACCCTGAGTTCTCGTTCCTGTTGTTCAAATTCAAAATACTCGGTATTCACCGGAATGAAATTGATGCTGCCACCTACTCCATTCAATATGTAGTTCACACTGCCTGATGCATCGATCAGGCCGCCTGCAATAGAAATCCTTACTGTTGCCGTATCGACTTTTCCAGGGTCGAACATGGACCATTTAACAGCCAGAGAACGGGATAGAGACTCATTTCCCAGTTTTTCACCCAGCCAGGTTCTGCCCATGTGGTTGGGATTTTCCAGATCCTTCTCGTATAGAGAGAGTATTTCTGTATTGTCAATGATAACATTTGGCGAAAAAGTTTCCGCTGGTTTTGTTGTTATTCTTTTTGCACCTGAATTTTTAAAGCCAATGTACAAATAAGTGTAATCGGCGTAAAAATTCATTTTATGCCTCCAGGTGCGGCCATCAAAATTCCATTTGTGCGGTGATTCCGCATAAAACAACAAAAAATCGTTGTCATTCAGTTCCCCGTCATTTTCACCCTGAACAAAAACAGGCAATTCTGCGGTTCCGTGCAAATCCGACACATTGGTTTCAGACAACATTCTGCCCTGATGGGTAAATACGGCCAGTTTTAGAGGATCTTTTCCTGCGGTTTGCAAGCCGGCATTTTTCAGATCTGTTCCGGTCATTTTGTACAACCCATCTTCGCTTACCCTTACCCGCAACCAATTACCCGAACTCAAATCCGGCGCCTGTGCATGAATTAGGTTCATGAACAAAATAGCGAGCAATTGCAAAGTGAATCTTTTCGGGTAATAAAACATAAAGTGAAAGTAACGGCAAATATCCTTTAATATTGCACATTGTTTTCAACATCAATGTCAATTTTAGGTCAACCTAAAAAAATATTTGCTTGGAGAAAACGTTTTAAGCATTAATTTTGTCAAAGTTGAATATGCACAAAGGATTGAAAAAAACAGGATTGGCAATCGCAGGCCTGCTGATGTCAGCCTATGCCGGTGCTCAGGATCCTGAGCTCACCCAGTTTTATGCTGCTCCGGTTTACACCAACCCGGCCCTTGCTGGCTCTGCTGTATGCAGTTACGGCGCTGCAGGTCGCGTGGCGTTGAATTACCGCAACCAATGGCCCGGTCTTCCCGGAACTTTCCGTTCATTCGCCGCTTCGTGGGATCAGCATATTCCCAGTGTTGGCGGAGGATTGGGCGCCATGGTATTTCATGATGTGGCCGGTTCAGGATTGCTGACAACCACCACCGTAAGCGGTGTATATTCTTATTTGTTGCCATTGAACAGGGGCAAGTTGTTCATGCGATTCGGTTTGCAGGGTGCGTATTCATTCAAGAGTATCAACTTTAACAGATTGAAATTTGCCGATCAAATTGTACCAACGCAGGGTTTCGTAAATCCTACGGCTGAACAAACCCCATCACAAAGCATTGGTTATCCCAACTTCAATGCCGGCTGGATTATGTACACTTCGAAATTTTACATTGGAGTAGCGGCTCACAATATCATTGAGCCCAACTGGAGTTTCTACAAAAACCCCAACGAAGTTTTACCCCGCCGTTATACAGTGCACACCGGAGCAGTCATTCCATTAACCAAATCGCGTTTCCGTCAGGATGACGCAGCCACTTTCAGTCCCAATGCATTGTTTATGATGCAGAGAAATTTCTCGCAGTTGAATATTGGTTTCTACGCCAATAAAGGACCTTTGGTGAGTGGTTTGTGGTTCCGTCAAACCTTCGGAAATTATAAAAATTCCGATGCGATTATGATGCTGATTGGCTTCAGAAAGAACAGATTTAAATTTGGCTACAGTTACGACTTCACAGTAAGTGACGGAAGAAGCGCCATCCCTTCGAGCCACGAAGTAAGTGCAACCATTGACTGGTGTGTTCCTCCCGGCTTAAAACCATTCAAACCGCTTCGCTGTCCTGAATTTTAAACATTAACAGAGAATTCTCAATAAAAAAAAGCCTCACACCACAAAGTAGAGGCCTTTTTTATTTTGTTTAAAATAAAAATTGATTACATTTGCCAAATAAACTGCCATAAAAAGCGTTATAGAAACAAAACCCAATGAAAATGAAGCTGATTGCGAACAAAAGTTGGATTGTCGTTGCAAGCATTGCAATTGTATTTGCATCCTGCGGAAACAAAGACAAAAGTCGGACGACAGGTCAGGCTTACAACAACCCCAAGTGGGGCGGATTTGCCAACCCCAAGTACAAAGGACAGGAAACCGGACCGGGTTTGGTTTTGGTTGAAGGTGGTTCCTTCAACATGGGTTCCACTGAAAATGATGTTCGTTTCGACAACAACAATGTGGAACGCACTGTTACCGTAAATTCATTTTATATGGATGAAACGGAAGTAAGCAACCTGCATTACAAGGAATACATAGAGTGGCTGATGCGCACTTTCCCCGACAACACGGATGTTTATAAAGGCGCACTGCCTGATACCAATTGCTGGAGAAGCAAATTGGGTTACAACGAACCTTTCGTTGAGTACTACTTCCGCCACCCTGCCTACAAGGATTACCCCGTGGTTGGAGTAAACTGGCAACAATCTGCTGAATTTGCCGCATGGAGAACAGACCGCGTAAATGAAATGATCTTGGATCGCGAAGGCATCATCAAATACAAAATTGAAACCGATGCTTTGGATGCGAACAACTTTAACACCAGAACCTACCTCGCAGGTCAGTACGCATTCATTCAAAAAGGCAAAAAGCCATTAAAGAATTATAGCAAGAAGAGCAAAAAAGATCAAAAACGCTACGAGGTAAGAATGGAAGATGGTATTTTATTGCCTGATTACCGCTTGCCAACAGAAGCGGAATGGGAATTTGCTGCTCAGGCAAACATTGGCAACACCCAATTTGAAAACATAGATCAGAAACGCATTTTTGCTTGGGATGATTATACCATTCGCATCAAAGAAGGCAAAGAAAAAGATCGCGGTAAAATTCGCTTGAATGTATTGCGTGCAAAAGGCGACAATGGTGGTGTAGCAGGCGGTACCCTTAACGATGCCGGTTTCATCACTACTCCTGTTTACAGCTACTGGCCCAATGCTTATGGCTTGTACAACATGTCAGGCAATGTGAGTGAATGGACCATGGATGTATATCGTCCTCTGTCTTTGGAAGACATGGATGCATTTATGCCCTTCCGCGGTAATGTTTACAAAACATTGGTTCTGGATGAAAATGGTGCCTATGCTGAAAAAGACAGTTTGGGTCGTCTGCAGTTCAGAGATGTAACTGCTTCTGACAATGTAAACCGCAGAAACTACACCAAAGCTGACAACATTGGTTTCAAAGACGAAGACAATTACAACAATGGTGAAATGACCTACGAGTACGGAGTTACAAGTATGGTGAACAACAAAGCCCGTGTAATCAAAGGCGGTAGCTGGAATGACCGTGTTTACTGGGCCTCTCCCGGAACCCGTCGTTACCTTGACGAGAAGCAGGATTTGAGTACCCTGGGTTTCCGTTGTGCTATGATTCGCATTGGTGCACCTGTTGGTAACAGCAAAAAGAAATATAACAATCTGCCTACAAGCGGCATAGATAAAAAGACTAAGAAACGCAGATAATCATCAATCTGCCGAAAAAGCCGACCTCAAAAGGGTCGGCTTTTTTATTTTGGTAATGCCGTATCCGTGGGTGTAACTTTGCGGAAGCAGTTCGCCTTACCGCCTCTGAAATATGGGGAGGAAAGTCCGGGCAACACAGGGCGCCGTACTTCCTAACAGGAAGGGGCAGGATGCGCAAGCTACCTGTCACAGAAAGTGTCACAGAAACTATACCGTCTCGGCCTGGCCGGGATAAGGGTGAAAAAGCGGGGTAAGAGCCCACTCGTTCCGGTGTGAATCGGGATTGGGATAAACCTTACGGGTTGAAAGGCCAAATAAACCCAACATTCGGGGCTGCCCGCCCCGGTTTGCGGGCAACTGCAATGGTTGGGAGGGTAGGCTGATTGATCCCGGTTGTGAAATCGGGACCAGATAAATGGTAAGGAACTGTTTGAGTTTTCAAGCAGTTACAGAACCCGGCTTACAGAACTGCTATTTTTTTTAGGATTCGGTTTGTAAATCAAGGCCGAATCATTAATTTTGCAGCCGTGTTCGTTGGAAACAATGAATACGACAAGCGAGAATAGCTCAGTTGGTAGAGCATCACCTTGCCAAGGTGAGGGTCGCGAGTTCGAGTCTCGTTTCTCGCTCCAAGAGCCCCGGAAACGGGGCTTTTCTTTTGCCTGTTTTTTCGGGCATGAGTTGAGGTCTGTTGCCACTATATTTGCAGTTTACGGAAAATTGAAACCATGAGTGTAGAATTCGAAGCAGTAATCGGTCTTGAAATTCATATTCAGCTGTCAACAGCGAGTAAGGCCTTTTCCTCCGACAGCGCTGCTTATGGAGCCATGCCCAATACGCAGGTAAGTCCGGTTAGTCTTGCACATCCGGGAACACTTCCCCGCCACAATCGCAAAGCAGTTGAACTGGCCATGAAAATGGGGCTTGCTTTGAATTGTGAAATTACCCGCGAAAACCGTTATTCAAGAAAAAACTATTTCTATGCCGATTTGCCCAAAGGTTATCAGATTACGCAATTCGATACTCCATTGTGCACAGGCGGTTTTGTGAATATCAAGCCCAAAACAGGCAATCCCGGAAAAGTTCGCCTCATTCGCATTCACATGGAGGAGGACACCGGTAAAAGTATGCACGATCAGGATTTGAACGATTCTCTCATTGATTATAACCGGGCAGGCACCCCTTTGATTGAAGTGGTCACCGAACCCGATATCAGAACTGGAGATGAGGCATACGCTTTTGTAACTGAAATCAGAAGGCTGGTGCGCTACCTGGATATTTGTGATGGCAACATGGAGGAAGGCAGTTTGCGTTGTGATGCCAATATTTCTATTCGCCCAAAGGGTTCGAAAGATTTTGGCACCAAGGTGGAGGTTAAAAACATGAACTCAATCAGCAATGTAAAACGAGCCATTGACCATGAAATTGTTAGACAAACGGAAATTGTGCTCGGCGGCGGTAAGGTAGAAGGCGAAACTCGCGGATTCAACGCCGTTAGCGGCAGTACTTTTAGTATGCGAAAAAAGGAACTGGTGAACGATTACCGCTATTTTCCCGAACCCGACCTGCCCCCTCTCCTGCTTACTGACAAAGACATAGAAGCAGTAAGGCATTTAATGCCCGAATTGCCTGAAGTTTTATACAACAGATTTACTGAAACTTATGGCCTTTCCGAATACGATTCAGGTGTACTCACC
Organism: Flavobacteriales bacterium; assembly: GCA_947459165.1. Classification (GTDB taxonomy): domain Bacteria; phylum Bacteroidota; class Bacteroidia; order NS11-12g; family UBA955; genus RGEC01. The sequence continues at coordinate 8,628 of CANHCW010000004.1, read as the reverse complement.
GATGACAAACACACCGCCCTATATTTTGAAAATTTGGTAAAGTATACCGGAAATTTTAAGGCGGCAGCGAATTGGCTTACTGTGGTTGTAAGGGGTTATTTGAACGAGAATGCCATTCAACTTGAAGATTTTCCGCTTCAACCCGAAAAAATTGCTCAGATTATTGCGCTGATTGATAAAGGAATAATTAGTCACAGTGCCGCAGCCCAGCAGTTGTTTCCGGAACTGGTAAAAACGCCGGTTTTGTCGCCAGAAGAGCTGATCAAAAAATTAAATCTTGCACAAGATGCCGGCGAGGATGCGATTGAGGCGTTTGCCGACGAAGTGATTGCCAAGTTTCCTGAAAAGGTTGAGGAATACAGAAATGGGAAAAGCGGTTTGCTGGGAATGTTTGTTGGCGAGGTGATGAAATTGAGCAAGGGCAAAGCGGATCCCAGAAAAACCAACGATTTAATCAGAAAAAAGCTGGAGGGATGATTCAATTCACCGACCGGATTGCTGAACAACTGAATTCAGGCGGAGAAAAAACTGCCTGTGTGATTAATGAAGTGCATTATAGTTATGCCGAGTTTGGTGCAAATGTGGCCGGTATTCAAAACCGGATTCAGAGAACAGGCGGAGAACACATTGGGATTATCACCCAAAATACGGCAGGAACCTACGCTTGCCTTCTTGCAGCCTGGCTTACCGGCAAAGCATATGTTCCCATCAACGCCGGTTATCCTGAAGGAAGAATAAGCAGCATTTTAGCTGACTCAGGAATCAGCGATGTTTTTTACAGTACAGATGATAATTCGATAGCATTACTGAAAAAGGCATTTCCCAGCATTCAATTTCATTGTACAAGTGAACTGCGCGGTCAGCGATGTTTTAACATAGGTGCACCGGCTAACCGCACAGCATACATTTTGTTTACATCAGGAACAACCGGCAAACCCAAAGGTGTTCCCATAACTTTTGGTAACATTCAGGCTTTTCTCGACGGGTTTGAAAACATGGGTTACTCTGTGGGGCCGCAGGATCGGTTTTTGCAAATGTTCGAGCTCACATTTGATTTATCGGTAGTTTGTTTCACTGTGCCATTAATGTTTGGTGGAAGTTTTCATACACTGCCCGATGGAATGATTAAAACCCTGGCATTGTACCATGTGCTTGATGAACAGAAAATTACCTTTAGTTTGATGGTTCCCTCGGCAATACAGTTGCTGATGCCTTACCTTGACGATATTGAACTGCCCGATCTGCGTTACTCTCAGTTTTGTGGCGAGGCATTGAAGCTGGATGTGGTAAAAAAATGGGCAAAATGTATACCTAATGCTCGCATTGACAATGTTTACGGACCAACCGAAGCAACCATTTACTGCAGCTGCTTAACCATCAATCCTCGCAAGGCAGAAAACCTGCACCACAATGGAATTATGGGAATAGGAAAACCCATGCTGAAAACACAGGTGCTGATTTCAGGAACTGGAGAACATGAAGAAAGTAACTTAGGGGAATTGTGTTTGACCGGTGAACAGGTTACACCCGGTTATATTCTGAACGAAGAACAAAATGGCAGATCATTCTTTGAACACGAGGGAGTGCGTTACTACCGTACCGGGGATTTGGTTTTTCAGGATGAGAATGGACAATTATTTTATGTTGGCCGGGCCGACGATCAGGTAAAAATTCAGGGTTACAGGGTAGAACTTTCAGAAATTGAGGTGGCTACAGCCAAAATTCTACCAAGGAATCAAGCCGTTGCGGTGGGTTTCCAGCACGCCGATCAGGGTTGGCAATTGGCTTTGTTTGTCGAAAATCTTCAAACTGACGGAGATGAATTGAGAACCAAGCTGGCAAAACACCTTCCGGATTATATGGTTCCTCATCAGGTTCTGAGTGTTGAAGAAATGCCACTGAACAACAACGGAAAAACAGATAAAAAACTATTGCGGCAGTTGGCCGCCAAAGCTGCAGAAGAATGAAGCTGAGTTTTAGAAAGGCCGTTGAAGCGGATATAGAATTTATTGTTGAAGGAATTATTGAAGCTGAAAAATCCGGCTCTGATAAGCTGCCGTATACAACTCTGTTTGATTTATCTGAAGAAGATACGGCCAAACTCATTCGGGATATTCTTGATGAAGATATTGAAGGGCAGGAATGGTGTTTACAACATTTTTTGATTGCTGAAGCAGATGGGCAACAAGCGGCATGTTTGAGTTGTTGGGTAGAAGGATCTCAAGGATTGGGGTCGGGACAACTTAAAGCGCAAGCTATGGCCTATTTTTTAGACAAGGTTTGGAACGAGGCGGCAGACAAACTGAAGTTACTTGCTGAAATGCAATTGCCCCGGCTAAAAGGATATGTGCAACTCGAATGCATCTACACGCACAAAGCTTTTCGGGGGCAAGGGCTGGCAGGAAGGCTGATTGAATTTGCAGTTTCAGAACACCAAAAAAACGATATTGATTTCGAGGGCTGTGAAATTCAATTGTTGGCGAACAATTCCGCGGCAGTGGCTTCCTATACAAAATGTGGATTTTTAAATAGGCGGGAAAGCACCTGCAACGACATTCGTATTTTAGATTTGTTGGCAGACGGCACCCGCATATCGATGGTGCTGAACCGGCAAAATGGATAAATCAAAAATTAGAACTGACCTGAGTACCCTCTTCAACAAGGTATTCAAATGCGGTGAAATTGAAATTACCGACACCCTTACTGCGGCGGATGTAGAAAGATGGGATTCCCTTTCTCACCTTACCATGGTTTCTGAAGTGGAAAAACATTTTGGAATTCGTTTCAAACTCAAGGAGCTTACCGGCATGAAGAATACCGGAGAGCTTGTTCAATTGATTGCAGATAAAACAGGCTGATTTGAAACTGTCTCAAACCCATAAATCTAAATTTACCTTGGTATTCCTGTGTATGGGTTTGATATGTGTTGTTGTTTTGTTCAGCATACCCGAAACCAAAGCTTGGATGAATGGTCATGGGTTCGTTTTTACTTCAATTGATGATTTGCAAAAAAGCTTATCTGGCAAGGATGGGGCTTCAAAACGAACCGGCAAGGCAAAACCCAAAGCCCTGGATACAGCCCTAACCAGAAAATTGAATGCCGCTGTAAAGCTGAAGGTTGATTCCATAAAAAGTAAAAATCATTTTCTCGATAACAACATCAACGAGCAAAAGGTTAAACCACTTGATGCCTTCTTTCAGGCCCTGCTGGGAATGGGTGATTCAGCTGTTCGAATATGGTACTACGGCGATTCACAGATTGAGGGAGATCGAATTTCTCAGGATTTAAGATCATTGCTGCAAGGAAAATTTGGTGGCAACGGACAGGGACTTGTTCCCCTCAGCGATATTGCCGGCTACAGGAATGTTACACTTAAAACCGGTCCGGGGTGGATTCGACATACCGTCTTTTCTAACAGAAAATCAAGCGATTTTGGATTCTCAGGGGTTAAATTTTTCACATCTTACCAGGATTCCAATTTCAATCCATACGCACAAATATTCATTTCAAACAATATAAAATATGACCGTTTGTACTTGCTTCATGGCAAAAGCAATGGTGATAAACTTACCCTAACAACTGCTACAGGAAAAAAGAGCTTTGAAATTCCAAAATCAAATATGGGAGGTAGGTTGTACCTGGGCAAGGCTGAATATGGAAATGTTTCATTAAATGGTGCCGGCGGTGGGACCATTCTTTATGGTTACATGCTGGAATCGAACCGCGGGATTCAGATAGACAATTGCGGGATAAGAGGGCACAGCGGAGACGGTTTGTTCCTGATTTCAGATGGCATGCTGAAAATGCAGGCAAAAATGCTGAACACCAAACTTTGCATTCTTCATTACGGCAACAATGCCATTCCTTACATTAAAAATGAACAGGTTGCGGAATATGTGGGCAATGAATTGAAGCGGCTTTTCGTTAAATTCAGAAATGCCTTGCCCGGTGTAAGCATTCTTGTGGTGAGTGGCGGTGATATGGGAAGAACAATTGATGGGGTTCCGCAGTCGTATCCTTATGCAGGTCTGTTGGCGGAGAAGATTGGGGTTGCAGCCGCTGAAGCAGGTTGCGCATTTTTCGACATGCATTCACTCATGGCCAAAGACGGCGGTATTGTGGGCTGGACGCAAAAAGGCTGGGCCGGTTTGGATGGTCACCTCTCACCCGCCGGTCAGATGCAGTTTGCCAAAACTCTTTATCAGGAATTGATGGGGGAATACGAAGTATATCAGTTGATCAATCAAAATCGAAATCAATAAGGCCGCATTCATATCGATCATCACCGGATTCATCTTTACCGGAGCCAGGGTAAAAACAGATCCAGTTTGGCCTGTCAACGCCATTTATCCGTATAGTTTTTTGCATCAGGAACTGAATACACTTCAGTTTTACAATCGTGATGTTCTTTCACCGTTGATGCAGAAAATATCCAATGCGGACAAGAAAAAGGTTACATTCCTTTACATTGGAGATTCTCATGTGCAGGCCGACCACTTTACCTCTGAAATCAGAAACAGATTTCAACAAGCCATGGGATTTGGTGGCCGTGGATTGGTTTTTCCGTTTAGTACGGCCCGCACCCACGCTGCAGTAGATTACACCACAGACCACACCGGACGCTGGCTTTACGCAAAGAATGTGGAATTGGCCCCGAATATTGATTTGGGAGTAACCGGCGCAGCATCTCGCACTGCAGATAGTTTTGCCTCTTTCCGTTTTCATTTCAGAGGAAGTATCAGACCGGAATTTACCAAAATCAGAATTTTTTGTAAAAGAAGCCCCGGCAGTTATGATTTATTGTTGAAAGCCGGCAGCGACGAATACAAAGTTGATATTTATGATCCCGAAAATCCTCCGAATGCCGATGTGCTGGATGTTGCACTTCGCCGAGGTGAGAATGAACTGAGTTTTTACATCAAAAAAAACGCAGCGGAACAGAAAGATTTCGAGATTTACGGAATAAGCATAGAAAATCCCGAAGACAAAGGCGCACTATTCCACAGCGTTGGTATCAACGGTGCCGGGCATTACTCTCTGTTAAAACAGAATATCATGGAAAAACAGCTTCCCCTCATGAGTCCAGATGCGGTGGTAATTGATGTTGGTGCCAATGACTTTTACAGGGGCGGTTTTCAAAAACAGGCTTTTAATGATAACCTGTATAATATTGTTCAGAAGATTCGCAGGGCTTGCCCCAATACCGCCGTAATACTGAGTTGCTCGCAAGATATTTATCGCGGTGGTTACAGTCTGCAGGAGTGTATGGAGTTTTCTAAATTCATTAAAGAGTTCTCAAAAGATAATAACTGCGCTTTTTACGACTGGTACTGGGTTTCGGGCGGAAGGTTTTCCATGCTTCAGTGGAGTGCTTCCAAACTCAGTCAGTGGGATTTGGTTCATTTGAGTTATTCGGGATATCAATTGAAAGGACAACTGATTGCCGATGCATGGAAAAGAACCCAAGAATGGTATCAAAGCAACGAAGCGGCTTCTTCTCTCATTTACAACATTGATTCACTTGAAAACCCTCCCATTGACACCACCAAAAAGGCCGAAGTCATTGTTCCTACAGTTAAATACCAATGGGTTTATCACAGGGTTTTGCGCGGTCAAACCATTTGGTCTATTGCAGGTTGGTATGGCGTTACGGCTTATCAAATAAGAGTTTGGAACAATTTGCGCAGCAATTATTTGTGGATTGGTCAGGTATTGAAAATATATGCTCCTATCAAAACCCAAACGCCTGCTCCCAAGCCCAACAATGCGCCGCATGTACCTGCACCCAAACCCAATCTGCCACCTGCGCCAAAACCGGCACCCAAAACAGCCCCAAAACCTGTTGCAGTTTACCACAAGGTAAAATCAGGTGAAACCATTTCGGGGATTGCGAGAAAATACGGAACCACCACTTCCGCCATTATGAAAATGAATAACTTAAAATCGAGTAACATCCGTGTAGGACAATCGCTGAGAGTGAAATAACATGGCATTCAATTCCTCTATTTTCATTGCATCGTTTCTCACATTTTTGCTCCTTTATGGTGCATTGGCTCACAAGCAGGGTTGGAGAAAGTGGTTGATTTTGATATTCAGTCTGGCTTTTTACTGGCTACTGAGCACTTGGGGTATTGCCATTTTGTTGATCAATGGAATTAGCGATTTTTTTATTGCCAAAGGAATTGCCAAGAGCAAATCACCACTTCGTAAAAGACTTTTGCTTTATTCCAGTGTGTTGCTGAATGTAGGCCTAATACTTTGTTTCCGCCACTTCACCCAATGGTTTGCCTTGAACCAGTATTTTTTCTGGCCGGCCGTTGCAGGCATTTCTTTCTTCGTTTTCAGGTCGCTGGGCTATGTGCTCGATGTGTACCACGAAAACATGGAAGAACCCGTTGATTCTGCTGTGGATTATCTCGCCTACCTTAGTTTCTTTCCGCTTATTCTGCAAGGCCCCATCTCTCCTGCCCGCGACTTTCTACCCGAATTGAAATCTCCCTTCAGTTGGGAAAAAGTGAATACAGGAAGGGCTTTCTTTTATCTCAGTTCCGGCATCATCAAAAAGTTTTGTTTGGCGGCTTATCTGGGTGCGAACTTCACCGATCGGGTATTCGAAAGTCCTCATTTATTCACCGGCATGGAAGTTACATTGGCTTCCGTTGCACAGGCTTTGCTTGTGTTTCTGGATTTTAGCGGCTACACCGATTTGATGATGGGAATTGCCATGCTAATGGGCTTTCAAATTGCCGAAAACTTCAACTTCCCCTACATTGCCGGAAACATTACCGAATACTGGCGGCGCTGGCACATGAGCCTGAGCAAATGGTTAAATGAATACCTATTTTTCCCGCTTTCATTTTCTCTTCGTTCCCTCAGTAAATGGGGAACCGTTCTGGCGGTCATGATTACCTTCATTATTAGCGGATTTTGGCATGGTACCTCTCTCAACTACACTTTTTGGGGAATGCTACACGGATTGGCTTTGTCGTGGGATGTAATTAGCAATAACCTCAGGCATCGGATAAAGTCTGTGCTTCCCGGTTTTATGTATTCGGGCATATCGGTATTTCTCACTTTTGCTTTTTTATCACTCAGCGGTATTTATTTTAGGCAGGAAAACATGGAAACTGCCAATGCCATGTTGCTTCAGGTTTTCACACAGCCCGACTGGCATTTGTTTCCGCAATGGCTTAAAGATTTTGGTGGTGTATTTGGAGTAATCTGCGTTACCCTCATTTTGCATTGGGTACTTCCGAAATACTACGAAAAAACTATGCAATTTTTCGAAAAACTACCCTGGCCTTTTCACAGTATGCTGCTGTTGCTGGTCATCTTTACGGCCTACCAAATATCAGGACTGGAGCCGGTTCCCTTTATCTATCAAAAGTTTTAGGCCGGTTACAACTTACCGGTGAGTTTGTAAACATTGTAACCGACGAACTCCTTCATCAGCATATCAAAACGATATAAAGCCTCTGATGATGGCAAAAACCAATCGGGTAAAAAGTAACCCCGGCCGTAATCGCTTATGTAATGCACCGGATAAGGGTTTACCGCAATTCCGGCTTTCTTAAAAACCGCCTGAGACCTGCGCATGTGAAAAGCGCTTGTTACCAAAAGCACCTCTCCTTTTACATTCAGTTTTTTCAGTATAGCCGCTGTATTCGTGGCATTCTCGTGTGTGTTGCGCGATTTGTCTTCCACCACAATATCCGAATCCGGAATGCCAAAATCCAATAAAACGGGTTTTACATAAGTTGCCTCAGGTTTGGTGCGACCAGTAACCGACGAGGAACCACCACTGAGTATAAATTTCTTTATTTTTCCTTGTTGGTAAAGCCGTATGGGCACATATAGCCTTTCCGCGGCTTCACTCATTTGTACCCGGTTGCGGTGCTCATCCCATTCGGCATAACCGCCAAGAATGACGGCAACACCCGAAGAAGCGACGGCATCTTTTGCCGGATCGACCTCCCACATTCGGGCCAGTTCATTCACCAAAACTTTATTTGAGCAAAAAAATGAAAGCGCCACCACCGCCCAAATCAATCGTTTTTTTCTTAACTGGTTTTTGGTTAGCAATGCCCAAATTCCCAGCCCCAAAATCCAGCAAAGGGGCCTCAAAAAAACAATCAGCAGTTTTGACAACAGGAAAAACATCCGCCGCAATTTAAAACCACCGCGTGCAATTTCCTTTTACCGCGACTTTAAATTTTTGTCTTTGGTTTATCAGCGATAAATCAACAATTTCTTTGCCGTGCGCATGCCTTCCGGTCCATCTGCAGTAAACAAATAAACACCCGGACGCAGTTTTTCAGTGGCCAATTTTGTTATTTTTTGTTCGCTTCGCACCCTCAACACTTCCTTTCCTGCCATATCAATCAGGCGCAGGGTAAGTACTTCTGTTTCTTCTGCGTTGTTCACCACGGTAAGCACATCGTTGGCCGGATTGGGGTAAATATCCAACGCGCCTGATATATCGTTCACCGGTAATACCGAACAAATCTCGCTGTTCGATGACTCACCATCCAAATCGGTTTGTTTCACTCGGTAAAATGCCCTCGCCCCCACCGCATGGTTGTCTGTTAAGCTGTATTGCCTGGGCTCGGAACTGTTTCCTGCAGCCT
>CANHCW010000003.1 GCA_947459165.1 Flavobacteriales bacterium | reverse complement strand
TATACCGGAGGAAATCAAAACGACCCGCGTCCCGATAATACTTTTGGTAATGGTTTTTTGGAAAATCCGCCTTTCTCCCAAATAACTTGGGCAGGTGGGTACAACCAAAACAACCCCATTGACGGAAACCCTGCCCTGAGCATTGATCCTAAATCGGGATTTCTTACCCTCACGCCAACGCGGGCCGGACAGTTTGTTGTTGGAATTCGCGTTAGGGAGTTTCGCCGTGGCGTTTTGATTTCAGAAACACGGCGCGATTATCAGTTCAATGTTCAGAATTGTGTTATTGATGTGGTGGCTTCATACTTTGCCCCAACCTTGGTATGCGGTTACACCCTGCAGTTTAGAAACACCAGTTTTGGGGGGCAGCGATATCAGTGGGATTTTGGTGTAAGTGGAATCAATTCCGATACATCCAACCTGGCACAGCCAACCTACAATTTCCCGGCAGCAGGAAAATACAAAGTTCGTTTGATTGCCTGGCGAAGCAAATGCTCGGATACCTTTACACAGGAAATTGAAATTCTTGAACCCAAAAAGCCCAATCTGAAAAGTGATACAACCATTTGCGAAGGAAGAAGCCTCAATCTTACCTGCGATATCAGCGGAGATGCCTACTTGTGGAGCACAGGTCAATCGAGCAAATCTATTACTGTTTCCAATCCGGGTCTATATTGGGTAGAGGTAACTGTGAATATTTGCAAATGGCGCGATACAATGCGACTCGATGTGGACAGAACCAAAGTAAGGGCATTTGGGGACACCCTTTATTGCAGTGATGAAGCTTTCACAAGAACCTTATCGGCCACAGCCGGACTGGCTTCCTACAACTGGAGTACCGGTGCTACTTCCAGGACAATTACTGTGAACACTTCCGGGAATTACATTGTTACCGGCACAACCATCAACGGTTGTATTTCCAAGGATACCGCCACCATCAACCGGTTTTCTCCAATTTTTGTCAATATTCGCGATACCACGGTTTGTCCCGGTGTGGCTGTTACTTTCGACAACCAAAATCCTGGAGCCACTTCAACCTTATGGAGCAACGGCGCTACAACACCCCAGGTTAACCTTACGACTCCTGGAATTTACTTTGTAAGAGTAACCAGTGGATTGTGTAGCACTCGCGATACATTCGAATTGAAGAATCATCCTTCAACCCTTTCCCTAGGTCCCGATTTACGCTTTTGTGAACGAATAGATACAGTGTTGTTGGCTCCCAGAAATGATTTTCAATCGGTTGTTTGGAATTCCGAAGTTCCCGCTTTCTCTTTTAGATTGAATAAACCCGGAAAAGTGAGAATTTCAGTGGTGAATCGATTCGGCTGTCCTGAATCCGATTCGCTGAATGTATTTCTGTTCCCCAACCCAAGAATCAATCTGGGTAATGATACCTTGTTATGTCTTTCAGTTCACCCTACACTGAATGCGGGTCCAGGATACCGTTCCTATATTTGGAATACAGGCGGGCGCAATCAGACTTGGTTGGCCGATGATCCCGGAACTTTTTGGGTAATGGTTACCGATAATGAAGGCTGTAAGGGAAGCGATACAATAAGAATAGAAAAAAGGGGCGATCTGTATCCATCTCTATTGTTTATGCCCAATGCATTTACACCGGACGGAAATGGAATCAACGATTTTTATCCCATGAACAAGTTTCCTGCCTTGAACTCATTTTACAATGTGAAATTGTACAACCGCTGGGGCGAAAAACTGGCTGATTTGAATAGTCCGAATATCAATTGGGATGGCAAAATTAACGGCGTAGATGCACCGGAGGGCGCCTATGTTTACCTGGCCACATGGATTGGTTGCGACAATGTGCGCCGTAGCATGTATGGTTCGTTTCATTTGCTTAGATAATCCTGTTTGAGCTTCTCAATTACCACTTTGTCTATGGGAAATGTCAACTCATCTGTGTGCAAGTCGTCCAGTTTCCTGAAATAAAAATTTACCTCAAAGTCTTTATCCCATCGGGTTTCTGTAAATACTTTTAATGCAGGTTTCGCAGAGAAATTAACCAAATAATAAAATGAAATTATTTGCTGTCCGGGTTGAAATGCGCTGGGCTGATGAAATTCATTCACGAAGTAAAACTTGAATTCGGTTAGTTCGACTTTTAGTTCTTCTGCAATCTCTCTTTTCAAAGCATCTGTAATGCCCTCGCCAGGCTCAATTCCGCCGCCGGGAAACTTTGTGAATGATAAATTTTCTGTTGTTTCGGCGCTTAAAAGAACAGCGCCGTCCTCAATGTAAATGGCGTAAACTCTTAAATTGAATGGTCCGGTCATTGAGCAAAACTAAGCAAATAACAACCTCTTAATGGCTGTCGTTGGCTTCGTTTTCTCCGGTTCTGTTGTTAATTCTACGAATGCCGTTTTTCAGCAGGGGAGAGTGGAAGTTGATAATTAAACCCAGTTTAAATTGCCCTTGCCTTAGTGTTTTGACTATCGCGTTGACCGTAACTTCGGGAATTTGTTCAACGGTTTCAAACTTAAGCAGCAGGCGGTCTTCTACAATACAATCGATGTAGTGAGCAGACTCGATAGTCTTGTCTTTATAAGCAATTGGAACATGAATATCAAAACTGGCTTTTAATCCACTCTCAGAAAATTCATGTTTCAAACATTCCTTATATACAGCTTTGTGAAATCCGGGTCCCAGAATTCTGTGAACTTCAATTGCCAGGCCAATGACGGTGTGCGCCAACTCATTCTCATTCTTGCTCATATAGCTTTAATTCAATAATTTACCAAAACAATAGGATGACTGAAGGATTTGTCATTTCGGATTGGCAATTTAAATTGACATCAATATTGAAAATATCCCTGAAAATGGTGAGATTGTTGAATGTTCAATTGTAATGGTAATTTTGTAAAAACAGAAAATGAATCATTTTATCATCAGAAACGCAACGGTAGTTAACAAAGGTGAAGTATATCAGGCAGATGTAGAAATTGAAGGTAATTTTATCAGCAGGGTTGAACGGTCAGGGATATCGAATTCGGCGGCTAAAAGCATTGAAGCGGAGGGGCAATGGCTTTTGCCCGGAGTTATTGATGATCAGGTTCATTTTCGCGAACCGGGATTGACACACAAGGCGGAAATTGCCACTGAAAGTAGGGCTGCTTTGGCCGGAGGTGTCACTTCCTATATGGAAATGCCCAATGTAAACCCTCAAACCATTACGGTGGAATTGCTGGAAGAGAAAATGGATATAGCGGCGCAAAGAAGTGCGGTGAATTATTCCTTTTTTATGGGTACCACCAATCACAATCTGGATGAACTACGCCGTGTTGACCCCCGAAACACTTGTGGAGTAAAGATTTTTATGGGTAGCAGTACCGGTGATATGTTGGTTGACGATGAAAAAATGCTTGAAACCATTTTTGGCGAAATTCCCTTGCTGATTGCCACCCACTGCGAATGTGAGAGCCGCGTTAAATCGAGAAGTGCCGAGTGGATTGCCCGATATGGTGATTCCATTACGCCGGAACAGCATGCCATCATTCGCGATGATCAGGCTTGTTATCTCAGTTCATCGTTTGCTCGGGATTTGGCTTTGAAATACAACAGCCGTCTGCATATTCTGCATATCACAAGCGCAATAGAAACACACTTGTTCCGCAATGATATTCCTTTGAAAGAGAAAAGAATTACAAGTGAAGTGTGCGTGCACCACCTGCATTTTACATCAGCCGATTATCCGAGACTGGGAAATCTGATTAAATGTAATCCGTCTATTAAAGAAGCATCGAACAGAGAAGAGTTGTGGAAAGCACTGCTCGATGACCGCATTGATATTATTGCCACTGATCATGCTCCGCATACTTGGGACGAAAAGATGAACCTGTATCCCAAAAGTCCTGCCGGCTTGCCTTTGGTGCAGCACAGTTTGCAAATGATGCTTGAATATGTGAAAGAGGGCAGGATTTCCATTCAGGAAATGGTGCGTAAAATGTGTCATGCTCCGGCAGACTGTTTCCAGGTTCACAAGCGGGGTTACATTGATGAGGGTTATTACGCCGATTTGGTGCTTGTAAAACCCAATACGCCTTATACAGTTGATAAAAGCAATATCTATTTCAAGTGCGGCTGGAGTCCATTGGAAGGAACAACATTTTCAAACAGTATTGATAAAGTTTGGGTGAATGGAACTCTAAGCTGGGACAATGGCTTTGCCGGTCCTTTGAATCCTATGCGCCTCGCATTCGATAGAAACTGAGTTCAACCCATTTTCATTCGCTTGATATAGAAAGGAGTCAACACCTGATGCAGGTCTTTGCTCACATCAATGGGGTAAAAATCAATACCATACTGAAGACAGCGCTGTTTCACCCTGTTGTCCAATTCGGTTGATTCCCTGAGAAATTGCTCTCTTACCTCAGATGGGTTGACTATCAGTTGCTCACCGCTTTCAACATCAATGAATTTGAGTGGTCTGTCATCAAAGTCGAGCTCTGATTCGGCCGGCTTGTGGGTAATGTGAAAAAGAACAACTTCGTTTTTAAGAAAACGCAGGTGCTGCAAACTCCGCCAGATGGATTCCTCATCGTCACCGTTTTCAAACATATCGCTTAAAATAACCACAAGACTTCTGCGATGACTGCTCAGTGCCGTATGTTCGAGAGCACGGGCTATATTCGTTTGTTTTTTGCTTTCGGAATTTGTTTTGGTATCCCACAATGCCTGAAGAATGCGCATCACTTCACCAAAATGTGCCAAACTGCTTCTGATTGGTGTCTGGGTTTGTAAATCTGAGTCAAAGGTGTTGATTCCAAACGCATCTCGCTGCTTTTGCAGGAGGGAACAGATCGAGGCAGCTGCAAGGACAGAAAACTTGAGTTTGGCCAGTGTTTTTTCAGGAAAGTACATGCTAGACGACAGATCGAGTAAAATGCGGCAACGAAGGTTGGTTTCCTCTTCGTAGCGATTTACGAAAACCTTGTCGGTGCGTGCAAACAGTTTCCAGTCAATATTTCGGGTGCTTTCGCCAGGATTGTAAGGCCGGTGCTCGGCGAATTCAACAGAAAATCCATGAAACGGACTCTTGTGTAAGCCCGTAATAAACCCTTCAACCACCTGTTTTGCCAGCAGTTCCAGATTGTTGTACGACTGGATTTCCTCTATCAGCATATTAAAATTGCCGACTGATGTGGCCGGCAATTATGGTTTGTTTTGGAATAAAATTGATATTAAAGCTGTGAATCAAGCTTTTGGGTTAAGGTGTTTTTGGCAACTGCGCCAACAACCTTGTCTACCAATTGTCCACCCTTGAAAACAAGAATGGTGGGAATGCCGCGAATTCCGTACTGAGCAGAAATATCGGGGTTATGGTCAACATTCAGCTTGCCAACAATGGCCTTGCCGTCATACTCTTTGTGAATTTCTTCAACGATGGGGCCTATCATTCTGCAAGGTCCGCACCATTCTGCCCAAAAATCAACCAATACTGGTTTGTCCGATTGCAGAACCGTTTCGTTCCAGTTGCTGCTTGTAAATTCGATTGCCATGTTATCTTAATTTTATGTATTTCAGTTATTCAAACGATGTTCCAAAGTTAAGAATTTGTAAATGTATGCCAATTCGTCATTTGCTCACCGTTTTTCCACTTTGTTCCAAGCCCAAACCGAATAAAGCATAATCGTATTTCACAGGGTCTTCGGAATCAAAAGAACGAAGTTTTTTAGTGAGCAGGGTGGCGCACAGCCAGTCGGGCTGGGGCCTTGAAATGAGTTTTAGTTTCACTGCTGTTCTGTGTACATGCACATCCAGCGGACAAATTAACTGCCGTGGGTGTATGTTTTGCCAGAGTCCAAAGTCAACACCCTGCTCATCGCGGCGAACCATCCAGCGCAGGTACAAATTGAGTCGTTTGCAGGCGCTTTTTCTGGCCGGGCTTTGCAGGTGCTTCTCGGTTCTTTGCAAATGTGGCAGAGAAAAAAAGTAGCTGTGAAAATGAATGAGGGCTTTTTCAATGCTGCGGTCTGAGGGTCTCAGTCCGGCGGAAAAGGCTGTCTCCAAAGAAGGGTGGCGGGTGTAATGAAATTGCAAAAACTCAAGAAAGTAGAGCAAGTCTGGGAATTGAAAGGTTCTGTGCACCCATTTTTCAAAGCGTTGTCTCTCATTTTCGCTGTGGTTTTTAATGAAATCGTAAGGCGCTTCATCCATCAGTTTCATGAGCCTGTTGCAGCTGTTGATGATGGTGGTGCGGTTTCCCCAGGCCAGCAAAGCCGCAAAGAGTCCGGCAATTTCAATATCCTGTTTTTGGGTGAAACGGTGTGGAACTGAAATGGGGTCGGGTTCTATGAATGCCGTGTTGTTGAATTGCTGAACCTTTTCTTCCAGCAGGCTGTGCAGTTCGGTGTGGTTCATGCGTTCAGATTCTGTGTTTTAAGTTGAATTTATCCATGTAATTTCCAAGTTAGATTTAGAAATTACATGGATAATTGTGTTGAATTTAAGCCCCAATCCATTCGAGGTAGTTGAATTGATTGATTAGTTGGAATGGTGCATCGGGGTAGGCTTTGGCAAAAGCAACGGGAGTTTTTGCCTTGTCTTCTTTCCATTTGAATTCGAAGGCCGAAAGCCGGGTATTTTCCATTTCAATGAGGTCAATTTCCTGCTGATCGTAGGTTCGCCAGAAAAAACTATCTACCAGATATCGGTTTGTATAACTGAGGTATTTAATTCTTTCCGAAAGCATGTATTGCTCCCAAAGCGCCCCCGTATCAGTTCTCAATGCCAGTGGTTTGAAATTGTTGATGATTGCGTTACGGATGCCGTTATCAACAAAATACCATTTACGGCCTTTTGCCACTTCCTTGCGAAGATTGCCGCTGTAACCGGTGCGGCTGTAAATAACAAAAACCTTACTCAGCAAATCAAGATAGCGTTCAACCGTGTTTTTACTCAGCCCCAGCTGCCGCCCCAGTTCGTGCATGGATACTTCGCTGCCCACCTGATATGCCAGCAGCACCAGTAGGTCGCGCAGTTTTTGTGAATTGTTAATTTGCTCAAACATGAGAATATCCTTCAGCAGATAGGTGTGTACCAATTCCCGCAGGTATTCAACTTTTTGAGTGGTGGTTGTTAACTGACTGATTTCAGGGTAACTGCCCAGAATGAGCCTATCTTCCAAGTGCTGACGGGTTTCAATGGCATTTTCCTTCTGTTTCCATTCCATTTGTGCCAGTGGAAACATGTGGTGAGTGATGCTTCGACCTACCAGCGGATTTCCCATTTTTTCGATATCGAAGGCCGAGGAGCCGGTTAGAATGATATGCAGAGGCTGAATGTTGTCAATCATCAGCTTGGCCTTGAGGGCAATGTCAGGTATGAATTGCGCTTCATCAATAATGAGCAGGTTGTACCCTTCAAGCAATTTTTTGTAATTGGCCAGACTGCGGTTGTCCAGCAAGGTCAGTGTATCCTGGTCTTCTCCGTTGAGCCACAAGCCCGTTTTTTTCTTTTTTCTGAATAAGGTCTGAAGCAGTTCGGTTTTGCCTACACGGCGAGCCCCGAGCAATAGGGTTACCTTTTGCCTGTTCAGATTGTCTTCCAGTATGTCGAGCATTTTGCGATGAAACACACCACGAAGGTATGAAAAAAACATTAAAATGGTCAATAGACTGACCAAATTTATGTAAAAATAGTCAATAGACTGACCAAATTTGTATAAAAATAGTCAATAGACTGACTAAATTTATATTTATCCGGGTTTTGAGAAATGGTTTTGTTTGGTGTGTTGTAGGAAAAAGTATAACAACATTAAACAGCAGACAAGGCATTTTCCAAATCGGCAATTAAATCGTCGATATGTTCAATGCCCACACTGAGGCGAATGAGGGAGTCTTTCAATCCTGAGGCTTCTCTTTGCGCTTTGGGAATGCTGGCATGGGTCATGCTGGCCGGGTGTCCGACGAGACTTTCCACTCCACCCAGGCTTTCGGCCAGGGAGAACAGGTGTGTATTTTTGAGAAAGGCATTGGCGGCATCCATGGAATCGTTTTTGAGTGTGAAAGAAATCATGCCTCCAAAGCCACGCATTTGTTTGGCGGCGATGGCGTAGCCGGGATGATCTTCGAACCCGGGCCAGTGCACTTCGCCCACTTTGGGATGGTTTTTCAACCAGTGCGCAATGGTTTTTCCATTTTCGCAATGTCTTTGCATGCGAATGTGCAGGGTTTTAATTCCGCGCAAAACCAGAAAACAATCCTGAGGACCGGGCGTGGCACCGCAGCTGTTTTGAATGAAAGCCAGTCGGTCGCGCAGGGATTCATCATTTACACACAGTGCGCCCAGCACCACATCGCTGTGTCCGTTGATATATTTTGTAGCGCTGTGCATCACGATGTCTGCGCCCAAATCGGCTGGGTTTTGCAGGTAGGGGCTGGCGAAAGTATTGTCAACAACCAGCAGTGCGCCGGCTTTTTTGGCAATCTGCGACATGCGTTCAATATCAATAATGCGCAGCAGGGGATTGGTGGGGGTTTCGGCCCAGATCATTTTGGTTTTGGAATTGACGGCGGCTTCCACCTGCTCGGGGCGGGTCATGTCGACAAAATGAAAACGGATGCCATAGGGTTCAAAAATTTTGGTAAACAAACGGTAAGTTCCACCATACAAGTCGTTGGTGCTTACCACTTCATCGCCGGGTTGCAGCAGTTTTACACAGGCATCAACGGCGCCCATGCCGGTGCTGAAACACAGTCCGAAATTCATGTTTTCGAGTGAAGCCAGATTTTTTTGCAGCACATCGCGGGTGGGATTCTGTGTTCGGGCGTATTCATAGCCCTTGTGATCACCGGGCGCTGCCTGCACATAGGTGCTGGTTTGAAAAATGGGAGTCATGATGGCTCCGGTTGTAGGATCGGGTTCTATGCCGGCATGCAGTACCTTGGTTTCAATTTTCATACAGCGAATAAAGGGCATGCGCGGCAATAGGTATCCACGGGTTTTGCACCCTCGGTTACTTCCTGATGAGAATGGCCGTATTCTCGTTAATGCAGGCGTACAACTCGTTTACATCCCTGTTTTTGAGTGACACGCAACCCAGTGTCCACTGAATTCCCTCGTCAATCAGTGAATTGTCGTCTTCCGGAACACCGTGTATACCAATTGCGTTACCAATGTCGGCATTTTGTGGAATGAGCCCCTCTTTTTTTGCCTGTCTGTGCTTTTTCCAGGATTCGGCAGTAGGATAGTTGAGCAACATGAACCGACTCCATTTGGCATGGTTGTACTTGCTGCTGATGTGAAAAACTCCTTCGGGTGTTTTTCTGTCGCCCTGCATGAGTTTGTCTTCATTGCCTTCCAATCCCAGCACAACCGGATAAGCTTTTAGCAATGTTTGTTTGTGGTAAACACTGAGTTTTCTATCCGATTTATCCACTACAAGGTTGATATGCCCTTCTTTTAAATGCAGACTATCCATGTACCGCCGAAGATTTAGCACTGCATTTGACTTTTGATTGTTAGAAACCTGTGGTTGCGTTTTGTGGGGAGGATTGTTTTTAGCTGTTTTATTTTCTGGCGCTGAATGACAGGCACATAGCATTGTAATTGCTAAAAAAAAGCAGGTTTTGATCATATTACAGAACCATTTCAACGGCCATTGGCAGTATTTCATATTCCAGCGCATGAATTCTTCTGGCCAGAGATTCCGGGGTGTCGGAATGTAATACGGGGATACTTTTTTGGAGGAGGATTTCTCCTTTGTCGTACTCTTCATTTACGCGGTGAACGGTAACACCATGCTCGGTTTCTTTATTTTCAATTACAGCGCGGTGAACCCTGTCTCCATACATGCCTTTGCCCCCGTATTTGGGCAACAAAGCAGGGTGAATGTTGATGACATTGTTGTTGCAAACAGCGAGCAGCCGGGCTGGGAACAAACGAAGAAATCCGGCCAATACAGTAACATCGGGTTGATAACGCTGAAGTTCTTCATCCACCGAGTTTCCCGATGTAAGTTCTTCGTTGCTGAATAAAACCACGGGGATATTTTCTGCTTGTGCTTTTAGAATAACGCCGGCCGCCGGGTTGTTGCAAAAAACAGCCACCACCCTTGCTGCAGAATGATTTGCAAAATACCGGATGAGGTTGAGGGCATTGGTGCCGCTGCCCGAGGCAAAAATGACAATGTTTTTCACTGGGAACTGAGCTGAAAACTTTCGGCAATTAGGTCGAAGGTGCGGTAGAAACTCAAACGGTTCATATCGGGGGCATACAAAAATCCGTCGATGGCGATTACGCGGGCGTTGGGTTTGTCGTGAAAGAAATAGCGCACAAATGGGCCTCGGCGGTATGTTCCTTCTTCGCTGTACCAGCCCCGTAATACTGCAATTTGTTGCTTACCTACAGTCATAGCGCTTTCAAACGAGAGGGGGAATAGGCTGCTTTCACTGACTTTTACCTTGGTGCCTTCGGTATTTTTCAGGTATTTTTCGGCGAACAGGTTTCGGTTTGCTGCGGCTTCCTCACGGGTTTTGGGAAGCAGGGAATCGCTGAATATGTTAATGAAAAGGTGGCGATAGAACTTTTGTGTTTCCTGGGAAAGCCACACGACTTCTTTGTTGCTGAAAGTGAGTCGAAACTGCGGAGGGAATCGAAATGTGAAGCCATAATTGCCCCGAATGAGGTTTGAAACACTATCTGTGTAAGCATTGGGAGCCAGATTGCCCGGCAGCCCTTGTTGTTTTTCGGCCGAGTTTAAAATGGCCTCTATTTTGGCGGTGATATCGGTACTAAGTTGGGCTTCCTGCAGTTCAAGCCGGATTACAGTTTGTTTGAGTGCCCAAACATTGCGGTAAACGGTGATTTTGGCATTTTTGAGTTTTTCACTCTGTTCAGGTTTAGCAGTATTGAGGTCGCTGCTGAATCGACCTGCGGTTTTCCCCTGAAGTTCGGCTACAATCAGCAGCGGATTGAGTTTTTCTGAACCTTCCCATGCCTGTGCTCTTTCAACCCAAAAGTAAAATGAAGGTTCGAATTCCCGTTTTTCTGCCTGTTCGGCTTTGAGTAAAATGTTGTTGTAATGGCGATATTGATTTGTGAAAATGGATTGTACCGTATCGGTTAATTTTTCGTTACACACCACGAGCACTTCACCGGGTGAACCTTCGGCGGTTTGTGAGGGAGGGGTGTGCCTGGTACAGGCGAATAAAACCAAAGAAAAGCAAAGTGAATAAAAGGCCGTGCGACTGAACATGTTTGCAAAAATGCCTATTAAAATGGCATTTGAAAGACACATTTTTGTAAATGTTGGAAAATTGTGATTCAGAAAATTAACCTTGTTTGGTATTAACCCATTGTAACCTGTAGATAACCAGGTTTCGGCCAAGTGGCGCTACATTGGATTTGAGCCCGTTCCAGGCTTTGAGCTGATAAACGGTTACTCCATATTTTACAGCAATGGTGTAAAGGGTTTGTCCTTTTGTTACATAGTGATAAGATGGAACCCATTTTTGAACCAGCGTGGGCTTTTTGGCGTCTTCCTCGGCCTTTATTTTTCTCGCAAAAGCGTACGCACTGTCTTTGTTTTCAACAAACTGCATGCTGAGCATGTAAGGCAGCAGAACGGTATGAGAAGCATTGGCGGGAGTTGATTTGGTAAGGTATTCTCGGTTGTAGCAGATAACTTCATCTTCACCCACACCCAGGAATTTGGCAAGGTATGAAAGGCTTAAAGAACTATCGACGGAAGTAGGAACGAGTACAAAGCTTTTCTCGTTGTGTTCAATACTGTGGCTGTATTTGGTGAAGTTTAATACATAAGCGGCAGCGATGAACTTGGGAACATAATTTTGGGTTTCTTTGGGAAGATAGTAGCGGATTTTCCAGAAATCTTTAGACCCTCCGGCCAGGTTGATTGCCCGCTGCACATTGCCTGCACCACAATTGTAAGATGCGATGGCCAAAAGCCAGTCGCCAAAAAGTGTGTAGCTGTTGCGGAAATATTCGCAGGCTTTTTCAGTGCTGCGCACTATACTTTTTCTTTCATCAATGGAATAATCGATGCGCATACCCATGCCGCGGCCTGTGTAGGGCATAAACTGCCACAAGCCGGTTGCGCCGCACCAGGAAACGGCGTTGGGATTGAGGTGGCTTTCGATGATGCTTACATATTTGAGTTCCTGTGGAAGCGAGAATTTATCGAGTACTTGTTCGTAAATGGGGAAGTAGAGGTGCATACGCTTGTGAAGCTCGTTGTAAAAACCCTGGGTTTGAGCCATGAGGTATTTTACATGCAGCTGCACCTGATCGTTAAAAGGGAAGGCAATGGTACTTCCCAAAGTGCTCATTTCCCGTTCAAAAATGGATTGTTCCAAATTGAATACACCGGAAGTATCGGCTTGTGCGATGTGAGAGGGCACATCTTGGTATAGCAAATGGGTAAGGCTGTCTATTTTGCTGATATTGGTTTCCATGGAAGGACCCAATGGGGCCTGTGCCATCAGGGAGGCAATGCCCTGGATGATGAAAATCAATATGCCTGTTTTTTTAATCAAATGCCTTGTTGGTAAATATTCTGCTTCTTACAAATATAGATCTTTGCCTTTCAAGTTGCAAAAAATGTACCAGAATAACGAATGGGTATAGCTCAAAATTTTGTATATTTGTAAAACCTGCATAAACATTGTTATCCGTTGGTATTGCATTGTTTAATGAAGCACCTGTATAATGGATACAACACCGCTAAAAAATGTCTAAAAAGTTGATGGGAGAAATTTCAAATCCACAGGCTCAGGCCGAAACACTGGCTCAGACGCTGCGAAAAGACAGTCGGAATCACAGCTTGAACATTGGCATTCCAAAGGAGATTACCTTTCAGGAAAATCGGGTTCCACTTACTCCATCGGCAGTACATTATTTTACCTCGAATGGCCACAACATTATGTTGGAAAGCGGAGCCGGCCGAAACGCCAATTTCGCTGACACGCAGTACAGTGAATGTGGTGCGAAGATTGTTTACAACCCCAAAGAAATTTACGATGCAGACATTGTGCTGAAGATTGATCCGCCAACGCGCAAAGAGATTGAAATGATGCACCCCGGACAGCTGTTGATTTCCGCGCTTCAAATCAATCAGCTGGATGAAGTCCTGCTAAAAATGATGATGGATAAGCGGATCAATGCAATGGCTTATGAATTTTTGGAAGACGATTCGGGTACAAGGCCCATCATTCGGGCGATGAGTGAAATAGCAGGCACCGCATCCATTTTAATTGCAGCAGAATATTTGAACAATACCCACATAGGTAAAGGCGAATTGCTGGGAGGTTTTGCGGGAGTGCCGCCAACGCAGGTGGTGGTGATCGGAGCCGGAGCAGTGGGAGAGTTTGCCACCAAAGCCGCCTTGGGTTTGGGGGCAAATGTTAAAGTGTTTGATAACAACATGTACCGGCTGCGTCGTATTCAGAAAAACTTTGGATTTCATTTATACACCAGCACCATACACCCAAGGGTTTTGGCAGGGGCGCTTGAAAGTGCCGATGTGGTGATTGGGGCACTCTCCGGAAAGGGAGCAAGAAGTCCGGTGGTGGTGACCGAACAAATGGTCATAAACATGCGTCCCAACAGCGTGATTATTGATGTGGCAATTGACCGCGGCGGAAATTTTGAAACCAGCGAACTCACCAACCATGAAAAACCGGTGATACACAAACACGATGTGATTCACTACTGCGTTCCCAATATTGCCAGCCGTGTTAGTCGCACGGCCAGTTACGCACTGAGCAATGTGTTTACTCCCATGCTGGATGAAATGGCCTCGATGGGTGGTTTTGCTGATTATCTGAAGTTGAAGCCCGGAATCAGAAAAGGTTCATACCTGTTTAAAGGCAGCCTAACCAACAAGGCTCTGTCCGATAAATTCGGAATTCGTTACCACGATATCGATTTGATGGCTGGGATGTTTTTGTGAGGGGGGATGGTTTAATAGTGAATGGTTTAATTGTGAAATAGTTTAATGGTGGAATGGTTTAATAGTGAATGGTTTAATGGTTTAATTGTTGAGTAGTCGTAATGTCATCCTGAGTTTGCCGAGGGGTGGTTTGTTAGTGCAACTGTGTAATTGTTTATTGGATTAATTGTTAAGTAGTCGTAATGTCCTTTTGAGCTTGCCGAAGGGTGGTTTAATTGTAACTGGGTTAACTAGGAAGCAGAACAATTTACATTAACGGTCATTAGAGCTTATCTGTGAGCTCCTGAATAAGTTGCTGCTTTAGTTTTTTCTTTATTTCCGGCGCCTCTTGCTGAAGATATTCAAGGCCTAAAAAGGAATTGCCTTGTTTTCTATTTTAAATCAGCCGAATCTTAAATATGGATAATTGATGTGATTGTTGAATAGGAATGCAATCATTTGCAACTTATTCAATACCTCTAAAAATTTTATTCCAGCGCACTCCTTTGGTTTCGTACATGTAGTTTCCGTCGTGGATTAGCGGAGTTCCCACTTCGTCTATTTTAATCACTTTGATCAAGCTGAAGAAGGTGAACAGGGGTTTTCCCACAATGTGATCTTCGGGAACATAGCCCCACATGCGGCTGTCAAGACTGTTGTAGCGGTTGTCGCCCATCATCCAAAAATAGCCAAAGCGGAAGGTGTAGTCACTCACGGGTTTTCCATCCTGAATAAAATTACTGCCGTTCCATGTAATGCCTGCTTCTTCGTATTTGTTCACGGCTAGTTTGTAGTAATCCCATGTTTTGATATCCAGTTTGATGGTTTCGCCTCGTTGCGGCAGATAAATGGGGCCGTAATTGTTGATGTCCCATGAATGCTTCAACGAAGTGTTGTTGGCCGTATCCGGAAACAGGCTTTGATCGCGTTCGTTGTCGAAAGGTTCTTCAATGATGCTCACCACGCGGGGATCTTTGTTTATCAATGCCGCATTGCTTTTGTAGGTGTGAACCAAATAAGGAATTTGGGGAACTCCTGATTTTTGTGCTGCCTTCATGATTTCCATGGCGCGGGGATGCGGCCTGAAATCGCCCAGATCGTTTTCAAACAGGAAATCCTGGGTAATGGGACTTTTCATGGTGAGCAGGTATTTCGATTGCTGTTTGCTTACCGGTGTTAGGGCCTTCCAGTTTTCGCCTTTTTTGCGAATAAAAACCTGGCCTTTTACTACTTTCAGCGAATCGCCGGGCACGCCTACACAGCGCTTTACATAATTTTCTTTTTTGTCGGGAGGGAATTCATTTCCTGTATTGGGGTCGGGAGGATCGGCGGGCCAGTTGAACACCAGTACATCGTTGTTTTTAATGGTGTGCCACCCTGGTAAACGCATGTACGGCAGTCGAACCAGATCGCTAAAAGCTTTCATTCCCATTAATTCTTTGTGAGCAATAACGGGAACGGTAAGTGGTGTCATGGGAATGCGCATTCCTATTTTCACCCTGGAAACCACCAGGTAGTCGCCCACTTTCATGTTGCTTTCCATACTAGGTGTGGGAATGACATACAAATCGAAATACAGTGCGCGAATACCACCGGCTATGTAACCTGCGTATAGCAGTGCATCTGCCCATTCACGACTCCCACCGTGCGGTGGAATATTCTTCTTTCGCCAGTCCGGATTTCCGCCCTGCCCCAGGAATTTTACTTCTTTTTTGAAACCAATCCAGGGCAGATAAAAGTAGGTAAACAACATTCCGAGCAAATGTTGCCAGAATTTAAACTGACCGTAACTGCGCAACAAATCAAGCGTGATATTAAAGCTAAACAGAATGTTGGCAGCAGGAATCATCATGCCAATCATGTACCACCATGGGCGGCCAACGAGTTTAATCCAGAACCACCAGCTTATGATGGGAATGAATGCAACCCAGGCGGTTTGTCCGGCTTTTTGAAAGAGCAGATACAAGCCCAAGCGGCTCAATAGAAAAGTGGTGAGCCAAATGCTCAGAAAAATGCCGAGTGCGTACGATTCCATTTTGAATTAGGTGGTTTTGGAAAACAATGCTTCAAAATTAAGCAAGTCCTGCATACCATAAACGCCCGATTTTCCAATTATCCACTCTGCAGCTGTTAATGCACCCAAAGCGAAGCCGGTTCTATTGTGTGCGGTGTGTTTAATTTCAATGCTGTCAATTTCATTATTCCACAAAATGCTGTGGGTTCCTGGCACTTCATCTTGGCGAATGGCCTGAACAGGTAAAACGGGACCGAAAGATTGTTTTTCCTCATTGCTTAAACCCCAGGAGCTGAAATGGGTATGGTTTTGAATGATTCCCTCGGCCAAGGTGATGGCTGTTCCGCTGGGAGCATCGAGTTTTTTGGTGTGGTGAATTTCAGTAATGCCGGCAGCGTAATCGGCGGTTTGCATCATTTTTGCAAGCATTCTGTTAATGAAGTAGGTCAAATTCACCCCAATTGAAAAATTGGTGGCTGTAAACAGGGCTCCATTGTGCTTGAACAATGCGCTGATTTCATCGAAATGGGCGTACCAACCAGTTGTTCCTACCACTACCGGAATGCCTGCCTGTTGGCAAAGGGCAATGTGTTTTGGTGCAAGTTCAGGGCGGGTAAATTCAATGGCGACATCAGCCAGCTTCAATGTTTCAGTGCTTGGCATATTTGCGCTTCCAAAACGCCCGGTAATTTCATGTCCTTTTTGGTGGGCAAGGCGTTCAATCTCTCTGCCCATTTTACCGTAACCGATTAGTGCTAACTTCACATAGCAAAGGTAATATTGCAGTTGCTTGTGCAAAAAAACCTTTATCACAGTCTCATTTTTACGGATTTTTGCAGCCGATGAATAAAAAATGGCTCATAGCCTCGGTTATTGCTGCCGTTGTTTTGGCAATTTTTGGGATTGTTTCCATTCAGCTTTTTTTCCGGTCGTTCAGCAATGAAAAAACGATTAAAATGAGGGTTAGAAAGAGCTGGAATCTGGAAAAGCTTGCCGCAGAAATGGAGAAACAAGCCGGCCTGAAATACAAAGATCGGTTTCTGCGGTGGCTGAAATGGAGGGGGTATAGTCAAGTTAGGCCCTGCATTATTGATATACCGGCAGGTGCCAATGTCAAAACTGTAACCGATTTGTTAATTGAAAATAGAAAGCAAACGGTGAATGTGGTGATTTTAGGAAGCATGGATGCCGAAAGTTTGTCGAGGGTGCTTGCAACCAAAATTGAAGTAGATGCAGATAGTTTTCTTTTTATGCTGAAAACAGGAACTCAACTCAAATCTTATGGTTTCAATGATACAACTTGGCCTGCGCTTTTTATTCCGAATACTTACAACATGTATGTTTCCACAGAGTTACCTGAGTTGCTAAAGCGAATGGAAAAAGAATATGAAAAATTCTGGAATCCAAAGAGAATACAGCGGTCGGTAATTCAAAATTTAACCTGCAAGGAGGTGATTACACTCGCCAGCATTGTAACCAAAGAAAGCAACAAAACCGCAGAGTACGAGAACATCGCCGGGGTTTACATGAACCGTTTGAGAAAAGGAATGCTGTTGCAGGCCGATCCCACGGTTGTTTTTGCCCGGGGACGAGCCGGCAGGGTGCTGGAAGCCGATTTAAAAATCAATAGTCCTTACAATACCTATATTCACACAGGACTTCCTCCCGGTCCGCTTTGCATTCCCAACAAGGAAAGTGTAGAGGCGGTGCTTAACTACAAAACACACGATTTTTTGTATTTCTGTGCCAAAGCCGACGGAAGCGGGTATCACAGTTTTGCAAAAACTTATGAAGAGCACAAAGTGAATGCAGCAGCGTTTCACAAATGGATGAATGACCGTGGAATCAAATAAAAAAAGCCGCTGAGGCAGCGGCTTTTCTTGGAGTGAATGAGCAGTTTAGATTTTCTGAATTTTCGAGGTGAAAGTCTGACCGGCTGAGGTTTGTCCTTTCACATAATAGAATCCCGCAGACAAGCCCGAAACATTGATTTTGTTTTCAGAAATGATTGGGTTCTGCAGCTTACCATCGGCAGAGTAAACATTGGCTGAGGTTGTGTTTGCAGGCAATATTAACTCATTGCTACAAGGGTTGGGGTAAACACTTAGATCAACTGAAATACCTGAAGTGGCAGAACTGTTATCGAGTGTCAGGGTGATGTTTCCGGTTGCGCCTTTATCGCCATTGTCACCGCCATTTCCATTGGCAGCCATTCCCGCAGTATAAATGGTAACATTGCCGGTTGGATTTGCAGGTGCTGTCCAGTCGTAAGACCAGATTCCGGTGCTGCTGGGCGTGCTGTGGCTTGCGATATCTCGGCCGTTTGTAGAAATAATTTTCGCACCGGCTGAGGCATTGGAAGTTGTTCCGGTTTTGTTGTTCGATGCATCGAGTACAGTGGACTGAAAGCCTTTGGTGGTAGAAAGACCACCGATGAGCAAACCTACGGTATAGGTTTTGCCGGGTTGATATTTGGTAACGGGCGTTGTCTGACCTTTTTCAGTAACACCAATGGTAACAGTGGTAAGTTGTAATCCGCCTGAATGACAGGATCCGCAATTTCCAACTGCACCCGGGGCACCGGTGCGGTCATCGGGGCGGCCGCTTGAACTGGACATTAACACTACGGCAAGACCTACAAAGGCCATGCCCGATAAAAAGTAATATTTTTTCATATTTTAATAGATTCTACGCAAGTAATGGCAAAGAAGATACAGAAACAAGCGGTTTGGGAAAAAATCAATGTAAAATGTGGATTGTTTGACATTAAAATGGAGTGTTGCATCCTTAAATTTGTGGCGTAAATGAGCAATTCTTCAAGTTATCTGCCCATTCTGATTCAAACGGCAGTTGCCGTGGGTTTCGTAGCGCTGGCCTTGGGTCTGTCGCATTTGTTGGGTCCAAAACGCAAAACAGTACAGAAAGAAGAAAATTTTGAGTGCGGTATAGAAAGTCAGGGTAACGCGAGGTTTCCCGTTTCTGTGAAATACTTTCTTACCGCCATTCTGTTTGTGTTGTTCGATGTGGAAGTAATCTTTTTTTACCCTTACGCTGTTAATTTCAAAGAAATGGGCGTAGAGGGTTTCTTGGCAGTAGTTTCATTCGTAGCTCTCTTTCTCTCAGGTTTCATTTATGTATGGCGCAAGGGCGCCTTTGAATGGGAAAAATAAACAGTTCAACTTTTAAAAGATTGATAAAATGGTAAAAATGGTCGATGCTCCCGAAGGGATTGAAGGTCAGGGGTTTTTCGCTACCTCAGTAGATAAAGTAATTGGAATGGCCCGGGCAAACTCTTTGTGGCCTTTGCCTTTTGCCACCTCTTGTTGCGGAATTGAATTCATGGCCACAATGGGTTCCAATTATGATTTGGCTCGTTTTGGTTCCGAACGATTGAGTTTTTCGCCCAGGCAGGCCGATTTGCTGATGGTGATGGGTACCATTGCCAAAAAAATGGGTCCGGTTTTGAAACAGGTTTACGACCAGATGGCAGAACCCAAATGGGTACTTTCGGTGGGTGCCTGTGCAAGCAGCGGAGGTATTTTTGATACCTATTCGGTTCTTCAGGGAATCGACAGAATCATTCCCGTGGATGTATATGTTCCCGGTTGTCCTCCTCGCCCCGAGCAAATTATCGAGGGCGTGATGAAAATTCAGGAATTGGCACGAAATGAAAGTCTTCGACGCAGAAATAGCGACGAATACAAGAAAATGCTGGAGAGTTATAACATTCAAACTTCCTGATTCAATGGCTGAAATAAACAATGAATTCGCGCTGGCTGAACTAAAATCGAAGTTCGGTGATGATGTTCTCGGCAGCGAGGAACAATATGGAATGCTGACAGTGGAGGTGAGTGCAGAGAAGGCAGCCGAAGTGGCTGAATGGTTAAGAGATCATGATCGGTTGACCATGAACTTTCTGACAGACCTGTGCGGAGTTCACTACCCCGACAATAAAGGTAAGGAATTGGGTGTGGTTTATCATTTTCATTCTTGGATGAATAATTACAGATTGCGGGTGAAAGCATTCTGTTCAATCGACAATCCGCAGGTTCCCACCTTGACTGGAGTGTATGCTTCAGCCAACTGGATGGAAAGGGAAACCTTTGATTTTTATGGAATTCAATTTCAGGGGCATCCCGATTTGCGCCGCATTTTGAATATGGATGAGATGGATTACCATCCGCTGAGAAAAGAATACGCGCTGGAAGATGAAACCCGCGAAGACAAGGACGACAGATATTTTGGAAGATGAACAACCTGCCGCAGAATAAAAATTTCGACAATTATGTGAGTACCGAAACGATTGACGGTGAAATAGCCACCCTCAATCTTGGGCCAACTCACCCTGCCACCCACGGTATTTTTCAGAATGTACTGAAAGTTGACGGCGAACGCATACTGCACAGCGAACCAACGGTGGGTTACATTCACCGCGCTTTTGAAAAATTGGCTGAACGCAGACCGTACAATCAGATTACTCCCATCACCGACCGACTGAATTATTGCTCTTCGCCCATTAATAATATGGGTTGGGAAATGACAGTTGAGAAACTGGCCGGAATTGAAGTCCCTAAAAAAGTGGATTACATGCGGGTGATTATTATGGAATTGGCGCGGATTGCCGATCATCTTGTATGTAACTCGGTAATTGGTGTTGATACCGGTGCCCTTACAGGGTTTACCTATGTGTTTCAGGAAAGGGAGAAAATTTATGAACTGTTTGAAGAGATTTGCGGAGCCAGGCTAACCACGAACATCGGTCGCATCGGCGGCTTTGAAAGGGAGTTTTCTCCGGAATTCATGCGCAAACTCAACAAGTTTCTGGAGGAGTTTCCTGCCAAATTCGGGGAGTTCGACAGTCTGCTTACCCGCAACCGTATTTTTATGGACAGGGTTATAGGCGCAGGTCCCATTTCGCCCGAAAGAGCTATCAGTTATGGTTTTACCGGTCCCAATTTGCGCGCTGCAGGCGTTGATTATGACATTCGAGTTATGAATCCGTACAGCAGCTATGGCGATTTTGAATTTGATATTCCCATCGGAAAAGATGGCGATACCTACGACCGTTTTATGGTTCGTCAGGAAGAAATACAGCAAAGTCTGAACATCATTAGGCAGGCGCTTGATGGCATGCCTGAAGGATTACACCACGCTAATGTTCCGGGCTACTATCTGCCCGAAAAGCAGGATGTGTACAACAGCATGGAAGCCCTGATTTATCATTTTAAAATTGTGATGGGCGAAACCCCGATTCCGGTTGGCGAAGTGTATCACAGTGTGGAAGGGGCCAACGGCGAACTGGGCTTTTATTTGGTTAGCGATGGAGGCAGAACCCCGTATCGTCTGCATTTCCGCAGACCTTGTTTTATTTATTATCAGGCCTACCCCGAAATGATTCAGGGTTCTCTACTGAGTGATGCCATTCTTACCATGAGCAGTATGAATGTAATTGCAGGAGAACTCGACGCTTAATTACAGTTGAAAGATGTCTGAAACAACCCATAGTCAAGTCAGTTTTAGCGACGAACTCCTGAAGGAGGTGAACCGAGTAATCGGTCAGTTTCCCGAAGGCAAACAAAAAAGCGCCCTGATAAGGGTGTTGCACATTGCGCAGGCCGAATTTGGATGGCTTAGCGTACCGGTTATGGATTATGTAGCCCGATTGTTGCATATTCAACCCATAGAAGTGTATGAGGTAGCAACTTTTTACAGCATGTACGATACCAAGCCCGTGGGCAAAGTGAAACTGGAAGTGTGCCGCACTGGACCTTGTATGATTGAAGGTGCCGAAAAAATTGTAAAGTACATAGAAGATAAATTGGGCATTCAAGATGGAGAAACAACGGCAGACGGCATTTTTACGCTGAAAACCGTTGAATGTCTCGGTGCATGCGGATATGCTCCCATGTTACAGGCCGGTGAAAAATACCACGAACACCTCACCGAGGCCAAGGTTGATGAGTTGATTGAAGCGTATCGTAAAAACCCCGTGGCCAATTACATGGGGCAGGAGACAAACCTTAATTCAGCAAAATCATGACGCGCAAACTGCTTTTAGATAAGGTTAATGTTGAAGGCATTGCCGGTTACGATGTGTACCGCAAAAACGGTGGTTATCGCAGCGTTGAAAAAGCCCTCAAAACAATGAGTCCTGATGAGGTGGTGGAAGAAGTCAAGAAATCAGGATTGAGGGGAAGAGGCGGAGCCGGCTTTCCTACCGGTATGAAGTGGAGTTTTTTGGCCAAGCCCGAAGGTGTTCCCAGGCATTTGCTTTGTAATGCTGATGAAAGCGAACCAGGAACTTTCAAGGATCGTTACCTGATGGAGAAAATCCCGCATTTGCTGATTGAAGGAATGATTGTTTCTTCTTTCGCACTGGGAGCCAACCAATCTTATATTTATATCCGTGGCGAATACATGTATGTTCTCCGCATTCTGGAAAAAGCCATAGCAGAAGCCTATGCAAACGGCTGGCTGGGTAAAAATATTCTGGGCACGGGTTTCGATTTGGATTTGTCGGTAACACCGGGTGCCGGAGCTTATATCTGTGGCGAAGAAACTGCCCTGATTGAAAGCTTGGAAGGCAAAAGAGGAAATCCTCGCATCAAACCGCCATTTCCTGCTGTAAAGGGATTGTGGCAAAGACCGACCGTGGTGAACAATGTTGAAACCATTGCTGCGGTTGTTCCTATTGTAAATGACGGTGGTGAAGAATATGCCAAAATAGGAATTGGCAGAAGCACGGGTACCAAACTCATCTCTGCGGGTGGCAACATCAACAAACCCGGGGTGTATGAAATTGAAATGAATATCACCGTAGAAGAATTCATTTATTCCGATACCTACTGCGGTGGAATTAAAAACGGTAAACGACTTAAGGCCTGCGTTCCCGGAGGTTCATCGGTGCCCATTTTACCTCATTACCTGGTTTGCAAAACTGCAGCAGGTGAAGATCGGTTGATGACTTACGAAAGTTTAGCCGACGGTGGTTTTGCCACAGGTAGCATGTTGGGTTCCGGCGGATTCATTGTGTATGATGAAGACCAGTGTATCGTTCGCAATACCTGGAATTTTACCCGTTTTTATCACCATGAAAGTTGCGGACAATGCAGTCCCTGTCGTGAAGGAACCGGCTGGATGGAAAAGGTATTGCACCGCCTTGAATACGGTCATGGAAAAATGGAAGATATCAATCTCCTGTGGGATATACAGCGTAAAATTGAAGGCAATACCATTTGTCCATTGGGAGATGCGGCTGCATGGCCGGTTGCTGCCGCCATTCGTCATTTCCGCGAGGAGTTTGAATGGCATGTCAATGAACCCAAGGCCTGTATGGAAAGAAATTACGGGCTGGTAACCGAAAAAACTTTTGAAACCGCAACGGCATAATTGAATTGAACAATGTCTGAACAGACCGAAAAAATAAAGGTAACCATCGATGGCAAATTGGTGGAAGTAGCACCGGGAACAACGATTTTAAATGCCGCCAGAGAGATTGGCGGGGAAGTTGTGCCTCCTGCCATGTGCTATTACAGCAGTTTAAAAGGCAGTGGCGGCAAATGTCGCACCTGTTTGGTTGAGGTAAGCAAGGGCAGTGAAAAAGATCCCCGCCCAATGCCTAAACTGGTGGCCAGCTGCAGCACTCCGGTGGCCGATGGCATGGAAGTGAAAAACAAAAGCAGCGAGAAAGTACTTGATGCAAGAAAAGGTGTGGTGGAGTTTTTACTTATCAATCATCCGCTGGATTGTCCGATATGCGATCAGGCCGGAGAATGTCATTTGCAGGACCTGGCTTTCGAACATGGATTGGAGAAAACCCGCTACGAATTCAAGCGCCGCACCTTCGATCAAATTGATATTGGCGAATACATCAAGCTGCACATGACCCGCTGCATTCTTTGCTATCGCTGCGTTTATACAGCAGATCAGCTGACCAATGCAAGGGAACATGGCGTACTCAAACGGGGCGATGCCGCTGAAATCAGTACCTACATTCAAAATTCACTGGACAATGACTTTATCGGAAATGTAATCGATGTTTGTCCAGTTGGTGCCCTTACCGACAGAACCTTCCGTTTCAAAAGTCGCGTATGGTACACCAAACCCATGGATGTGCATTGCGAATGCAGCAAATGCAGCGGCAAGGCCGTGGCATGGATGATTGGCGATGAAATTGCCCGTATCACTGCCCGCAAGGATCAATACGGTGAAGTAAAAGAGTTTATTTGCAACGACTGCCGTTTCAACAAAAAGCAAAAGAGTGACTGGGTATTTGAAGGTCCGCGCCACATCGATAGACATTCGGTTATCAGCGCCAACAAATACGAAGATCCCATTCCTGAACATACACCCCTTTTGAATAAAGCATAATATGGATTTAGCACTGCTGTTTGAAAAAAGTATTCTCATTCTCATACTCACGGCCATTACCCTGGGCATTGCCACTTATCTTACCTATGGAGAAAGAAAAGTAGCCGCATTTTTGCAGGATCGTCTGGGACCCAACCGAGCCGGTATTTATGGAATTTTGCAACCCCTGGCCGATGCAGGGAAAATGTTCTTTAAGGAAGAACTGATTCCCCGTAGTTCAGAAAAATGGTTGTTCA
Organism: Flavobacteriales bacterium; assembly: GCA_947459165.1. Lineage (GTDB taxonomy): Bacteria > Bacteroidota > Bacteroidia > NS11-12g > UBA955 > RGEC01. The sequence goes on along the minus strand of CANHCW010000003.1, from coordinate 16,339 downwards.
TTATTGGCCCGGGTTTGGCTATGATAACCGCCTGCATCACCAGTGCCGTTATTCCCTGGGGCAGTCATCTTGAGCTGTTCGGTCGCAAAATTGAATTGCAGGTTGCCGATGTGGATATTGGAATTTTATACATAATGGGCATTGTAAGCGTAGGTGTTTACGGCATCATGATTGGCGGCTGGGCATCCAACAACAAATACTCACTTTACGGAGCCATCAGGGCCAGCAGCCAAATGATCAGTTACGAACTCAGCATGGGTTTGGCATTGATTGCTGTAATCATGATGAGTGGAAGTTTAAGCCTAAGAACCATCGTGGATCAGCAAAGCGGTTGGGGAGGAATGCAATGGAACATCATTTACCAGCCACTGGGCTTCATCATTTTCTTTACTTGTGCGTTGGCCGAATGCAATAGAGCCCCCTTCGATTTGCCCGAGTGTGAAAGCGAACTTATTGGTGGATACCATACTGAATATTCAAGCATGAAACTTGGATTTTACCTGTTTGCCGAGTACATCAATATGTTCATCAGCAGTGCGGTTATGACCTGCGTTTACTTTGGCGGATACAATTTTCCGGGCATGCACCTCATTGAAAGCCAGAATTTGTTGGCCACACTGCAAATTGTGACCATCTTCGCCAAAATCAGCCTCTTCATTTTTGCCTTCATGTGGATTCGCTGGACCTTACCCCGCTTCCGCTATGATCAGCTCATGCATTTGGGCTGGAAGAGTATGATTCCCTTAGCCATAGTGAATATGCTGCTCACAGGAGCAGGTATGCTTATTTTCGGTAAGTAATTTATTTATTCGTATTCCAGTTCAAGCAGTGCGCTTTGCAGCTCGCTTAAGCTGTGTTGTTCGCCCTTTGCCTTGGCCTTTTCTATACCTATCCTGTAAATATCCATGGCTTCGAATTTTTGCTGTTTTCTCTCCAGCAATTTGCCCAAATGATAATAAGTTGCTACATAATCCGGGTTTTTCTCAAGCAAATCCCTAAAAATGAATTCTGCTTTTTCATCATCGCCCATACTCACATATTCGGTGGCCAGTGCATAATTTAAAAAGGCATCATTGGGCGTTTCCAATAAAAAAATCTCAAGTTGTTCAATCCTGTTCATCAAAAGCGATAGTTAACGGTTAGCAGTCTTGAGTTAGAAGGAGAAATGCGTGCAGACAAACTTTGGTTGATATCGAACTTGAAAAAATGGGCATCCACAGCAGCATCGGCAATTTGCAAAACATAAATGGCCGAAATGGCAAGTATTCCGAAATCACGCATTCGCCTGTGATTATCCCGCTGTGATATGAGGTTAATGTCAATGCTGGTATCTTTATTTAAAGCGTAAGCTTTTTCAAACTGCAGGTTTAATTTTTTCATTTGCGCACGCTGGTCTAACATCAACCAGGTGGCAGTACCCAAAGTTGCATACACCAGCGGCACTTTCCAGTACTTTTGATTGTACAACTGACCCAATCCGGGAATGACAGCACTGTAAATACTGGCCTTGGTAGGTGAGTGCGGATCTTTCCAGGAGAACAGATTTATGGGCTGTTTGGGTAATGCAAGACTATCTGTTTGCGCGTTTGCCCCAAACAGCATCAAGCAGAATAAACCAAGTACAGGCAAACGCATATTGTATCAGGACCTGCCAACCAGGTTCAAAATGCGTTCCAAATCTTCGCGGTTTTTGTAAGAAATGATGATTTTACCCTTTCCACGGTTGCCATTTTTCAGGTGTACAGATGCTTTCAGTCGTTTGTAAAATTCCTCGGTAATGCGGTCAATATCCGGATCCCAGTCGGTTCCCAAAGGTCTTAATGGGGAGGTAATACCGGTGTTCCCGTTTTTCTTCTCTTTCACCAGGGCTTCAACCATTCTTACATTCAAATTCTCTTCAATAATCTGGTTGAAAAGGCTCATCTGGTCAACCGGATCTTCCATATTAATCATGGCTCGCGCATGCCCCATGCTGATTTTACCTGTTTGTATACCCGCTTGTATCTGATCGGGCAGTTTCAGCAAACGCAAATAATTGTTTACGGTACTGCGATCTTTTCCCACTCGTTCTCCCAACTCATCCTGATTGATACTGCATTCTTCCAGAAGTCTTTTGTAACTCATGGCAACCTCAATGGCGTTCAGGTCACTGCGCTGAATGTTCTCAATCAGTGCCATTTCCAGCATATCCTGATCGTTGGCCACCCTTACATAGGCCGGTATTCTTTCAATGCCCGCCAATATAGCAGCACGGGTTCTTCTTTCGCCGCTGATAATCTGGTATTTATCATAACCCATTTTGCGCACTGTAATGGGCTGTATCACTCCGTGTACTTTTATCGATGTTGCCAGTTCTTCCAGTGCTGTCTGATCAAATTCAGTGCGGGGTTGAAATGGATTGGCTTCCAGTTGACTGACGGGTATTTGAGAAACCGAACCAATGGGTCTAACTTCTTTCGAGGTAATGTCGGTATCGGCTGTTTCCAGCAATGCGCTTAAGCCACGGCCCAAACCGCCTTTTTTCTTTATGTTGTTCATGATGCGCTGACTTCTTCTACGATGGTTTCCTGGGGTGAAATAAGGCCGTTTTTAATCAATAACTCGTTGGCCAGATTGAGGTAATTGGTGCTACCCTTGCTGTCGGCTGAGTGGAAGAGTACCGGAACACCAAAACTGGGAGCTTCGCCCAACTTCACTGTTCGCTGAATGATGGTTTCGAATACTATATCCTGAAAATGGGTTTTTACATCTTCAACCACCTGATTGCACAATCTCATTCGTCCATCGTACATGGTGAGTAAAATACCTTCTATTTCAAGCTGACGGTTCAAATGGCTCTGTATAATTTTGATGGTATTCAGCAATTTTCCCAAACCTTCCAGGGCGAAATATTCGCATTGTACAGGAATAACCACGCTGTCAGCGGCAACCAGGGCATTGGTGGTTATCAAACCCAGCGAGGGCGAGCAGTCGATTATGATAAAATCATAATCATTGCGAAGCGGCCTCAAAACTCCTTCCATCATTCTTTCTCTGTTGGGCATGTTCAACAATTCAATTTCTGCACCCACCAGGTCAATGTTACTGGGCATGAGATCCAGATAGGGAACTTCCGAAGTGAGAATCACATCCTTGGGATTGATATCCTGTACAAGGCATTCATACAATCCAAGTTTAATATTTTTGGGATCAAAGCCAATGCCTGAACTTGAATTGGCCTGGGGATCGGCATCGACCAGCAAGGTTTTGTACTCGAGCACACCGAGGCTGGCGGCAAGATTAATGGCAGAGGTGGTTTTACCCACGCCACCCTTTTGATTGGCGAGGGCAATAATTTTTCCTCCGTTGGTTTTATTTCCTGTTTTCATACTTTTTAAATGTCAATGGTATCTCCAATTTTCATCAGATGCAGGTGGATGCCCGCAGTTTTAAATGCCCTGTGCGCTTCTTCGTGATTGATTTCAATGGGGCCGAAAGTGTCAAAGTGCATTCCGATGACCGTGGTTGTTCCCACCATCCTGGCTGCATCAATGGCATCGTAAATGTCCATGGTAAAGTTGTTTCCGATGGGCAGAAATGCACATTTCAGTTTAAATTTTCTTGAAATAAGCTGCATGTCGGTATGCAGGGCTGTATCCCCTGCATAGTAAAAGCAATCATCGCTGTTTTGTATAACAAAGCCGGCGGGGTTTCCTGCATAACTGCCATCCGGGAAAGAACTGCTGTGCACTGCACTTACCATCTTAACGGTGCCGAATTCAAATGAGTGACTTCCGCCAATATTCATCGGGTGGGTATTTTCAATTCCGTTCGATTGCAGCCAGCTGTGGATTTCCCAAATGCCAATGCACTTGCAGCCACTTTGCCTGGCAATGCGAACAGCGTCTGCGGTGTGGTCCTCGTGTCCATGACTGATGAGCATGTAATCGGGTTGTATTTTGTCCACATCGATGCCTTCAGCAAGAGGATTGCTGCTGATGAACGGATCGAATAGCATAGCTTTGTCACCGCTTATCACCTCAAAACACGAATGTCCAAAGTATTTAACCTTCATATTGGCTTTGTTGGGAAGGGCAAAATTATTGGTCTGCTGCTTCCTTTATTCATAACGATTGCAGCACTTATCTACACCGAATTTGGGATTACTGGTTGTAAAAATGTGGATAAAATATCAGATGCACTTATTTTTCGTTACAACGAAGATGCGACCGTTGGTACGATTGACCCTGCTTTCATCAAATCGCAATCTGAGATTTGGATAGCCCAGCAGGTGTTTAATAGTCTAATTGAGCTCGATAGCGCCCTGAAACCCATGCCATCATTGGCTTACAGGTGGGTTGTGAATGAAAATGCAACTGTGTATAAGTTCTTTTTAAGGTCCGGGGTTCGGTTTCATTCGCATGATAAAAATCAGTCCATGGGCAGGTTGCTCACAGCCAATGATGTGGCTTATAGTCTCAGGCGAATCAGCGATGTGAAAACAGCATCTCCTTCTGCCTGGATTTTTTCGGGTAAAATTGCTTCAGACAGCTTTGTAAAAGTGAATCCCGGGATGCAACCTTTTCAAGCACCCAACGACAGCACTTTTATTCTCACTCTCACCAAACCCGATCCAACCATGCTCGCATTGCTCGGAACTGTATATTGTTCGGTAATTCCTGAGGGCAGTGCGGAAAAAACGCCTGATTTTGGGCGAAAGCCAACGGGTACAGGCCCATTCTTCGTAAAACTGTGGGAAGAAGATGTGAAACTGGTGTTGCGCAGAACCCCCGATTATTTTGAATCTGACAGCAAAGGCAATCGTCTACCTTATCTGGAAGCCGTGAATGTGGATTTTATTAAAAATAAGCAAACCGCTTTTATGAAATTTGTTTCCGGCGATTTTGATTTTTTTAATGGGGTGGAAAGTAGTTTTAAAGATGAACTGCTGAACAACGACGGCTATCTTCAGCCTAAATACAAAGGCCGATTTAACTTGCTTCGTAAACCGTTTCTCAATACTGAATACCTCGGTTTTTGGCTGGGTGATTCGCTGGAAGGAAAAGTCAATATTTATAAAAATCTTCATCTCAGAAAAGCACTGAGTTATGCCACCGACAGAAGGGGAATCATTCGTTACCTTCGAAATGGATTGGGCGATGCTGGTGAAAATGGCTTTACGCCGCCAGTGTTGCTTGGACAGGCCGAAAGTGGCTATCAATTTAATCTGGCTTTGGCCGCAGAGGAGTTGAAAAAAGCGGGCTTCGCGGATGGAAAGGGCTTGAATCCGCTTAAATTATCAACCACCGCTGATTACCTGGATATGGCGGTTTTTATTAAAAAATGCTGGGCGGCAATAGGGGTGAAGGTAAACATTGAAGTGCAAACCGGTGGTATGTTAAGACAACTCAGAAACAAGGGCAAACTGGGCATTTTCAGGGGCTCATGGATTGCCGATGTTCCTGACGCCGAAAATTACCTCGCCTGTTTTTACAGTGACAATTTCAGCCCTGGCGGTCCAAACTACACGCATTACAGCAATACTGCGTTCGATAAACTCTATCAACAGTCATTCTCCACAACAGGTGAAGTAAGGCAGCAATTGATGGTTAGAGCCGACAGTCTGCTCATTCCCGATTGCCCTGTGATTGTGCTGTATTACGATCAAAGCATCAGACTTTACCAAAACGGGATAACAGGGCTGGGCAATGATCCTTCAAACCGACTTCATTTAAAACGCGTTCAGAAACAAAAAGTAAAAAAATGAAATACCTGCCATTGATAATGGGTTTTGTAATTATTGCCGCCGTGATTTACGGGATGGTGAAATTGTACAAAAACCTTATGAATAAGTAATCAAAACTGACTCGCCGATATAAAGGCATCCAGTTCGGGGTTGTGTTTGCGCGTTTCGTCAATTTGTTTGCGATGACCCTGCCACCATATTTTACCCTGATAGATGAAAGTGATGGATTCGCCAATGTCATAAACCGTTTTCATATCATGGCTGTTGATGATGGTGGTGATATTGAATTCGCGGGTAATATCGTGCAGCAATTCGTCAATCCTGCGGCTGGTTATAGGGTCAAGTCCGCTGTTGGGTTCGTCGCAGAAAAGGTATTTGGTTTCCAGTGCAATGGCGCGTGCAATACCTACCCGTTTTTTCATCCCTCCTGAAATTTCAGCAGGAAATTTGCTGTTGGCATTTTCCAATCCCACTTTGCTGAGGCAGAAATTCACCCTGTCTTTTCGTTCCGAAGGAGCCATTTTACTGAACATTTTTAAAGGGAATTCCACATTCTCTTCCACCGTGAGAGAATCAAATAAGGCCGTTCCCTGAAAGAGCATGCCAATTTCTCGCCTGATTTCACGCACCTGCTCATAAGGCAAATGCACAAAATCGCGCCCGTCGTAATTGATGCTTCCGCTTTCGGGTTTAATCAGGCCAACCATACATTTCAACAATACCGATTTGCCCCCGCCACTGGCACCAATTACCAGGTTGGTTAATCCGGGTTCAAACCTTGCGTTGATGTCAAACAACACCTGTTTGTCTCTGAAAGTTTTGTTGAGATTTACCAGTTCAATCATTGTTTACAGCATTAGTTTGGCAATGATGAAATCGGAAAAAAGAATCAGCACACAGGCACGGGTTACGGCGCGTGTTCCGGCTTCTCCTACTTCCAGTGCACCGCCTTCAGTATAGTAACCTTCGTATGTGCTCATACTTGTTATAATGAAAGCAAATACCAGCGCTTTGGTCATAGATACTGAAACAGTAAACAATTTGAAAGTTTCTCTGGCTCCCTGAATGAATTCATTGGGTGGCATTAGGTCGGTGAGTCTTGCCGCCAGAATTCCGCCGCCTATCATTAAAAAGTTGGCAATGATAATTAGCATGGGAATCATAATTACCCCGGCAATGATTTTGGGCAAACCCAAAAAGCCGCTGCTGTTAATGCCCATCACTTCCAGCGCATCAATTTGTTCGGTTACCCTCATGTTGCCCACTTCTGAAGCAATGTTTGCGCCCACTTTGCCGGCAAGTACCAGGCAGGTGATGGTAGGTGCAAATTCAAGCAGTGAGCTGTCGGAAACAATGGTGCCGATGACTTTCAGAGGAATCAGGGGTGAAACAAGCTGATATGCGGTTTGTAGGGTGGTTACAGCACCCACAAACACCGAAATAATGGTTACAATTCCCAAAGAACCCACCCCGATGTTGTTCATTTCGTGAATGGTTCTTTCCAAAAATACCCTGAATCGTTCCGGCTTGAAAAACATACTGCGCATAAACAGAATGTACCTGCCCAGTTCAAAAAACAACCTGCTCATTTACAGCCGTGAAATTAGGGATAAAACGGCAATCGACTTCAATCCCTTTTTATGGCGACTAAGTCGAATGCCGTCATGTCAAAAATTACAATCATTGTATCAAATCAAAATCACGACTTTGTATTTGGGTTTTGACGGATTTGTCCTCATCATTTTGCCACCGTGGTAAGTCGAACTCGGTTGGCGCACTTGGCGTAATCTTGATGATGGTTCGAAGGTATATTATGTTTTTTAAAGAGAAAATACCTTATTCAAATGTATCGATGAAAAAGCCGGTTTGATCGTCTAAGAATTACAGCCGCAAATGAGTAAAACAGACTGGATTGAAACCCGGAAATATCTGCCTTACATCAACAAATAAAGTCAGCAAGCACGCGAATACGGTGGTAGAGATTTGAAAACTGTAAAGCCATGTTTACCCCTTGAATATGGTTTAAGCTGCCCAACGATTCACGCATAAGATGCAGCTCTACAATCTTTAAATCAATATGTTCAAACATCCACCTGCAGTCTCTACCAATGTATTTTCTATTCCTTAAGTCGTGAATATGGTAGGCTTGTATGGTTCCGTTTTTTACCCGGCTAAAACTGTAGCCACTATCAAACTGTTTGCGAATCACCTTATTTGAAAGTTGGTTTAAGAGCAGATCGTAGTCTGTGTTGGCCCTTCTTCGCTGCACTTCAAATGCCTTCAGGTTTATTTTTAACTCTCTAACCAGTTGAGCCCGAACTGCCTTGTTCCCCCGGCTGTAATCGGTTAATCGCGCAATGATGTCTGCCAGGTCTCGTATACTATTCAGCCATTCCATTTATTTAATTGTTTTCGGAATAAATCATTCTGCCCAGTTTCCCTTTGTCTCCCAAGCCTCTTCCTTTAATCAGCCACGAAGTAGCGAAGAAAAACAGGGCCAGAGTTTCCATATACAAAGTCATATGCGGCACCATTTTTTCCAAACGATTATTTTTCATAAAAATAAAGATTACCAGAATGCTTGCTACTATGCCCAAACCGCAAAAACGGTAAATCTTATTTTCGTGAAGCATTCCGGGTGAAGTTTCCATTTTGGAACCTTCGGTAAAAGCAAAAATAGAGAGTATTGAAAAGGAGATGAACAAAATGGAGGCACTGCCTAGGTGAATCCAGTTCATATTTTGGTGGTAGTTGGGAATTAAGCTGTACAAATGTGTGTCTCCACTTTTAGGTTCTGTGGGTATAAACGCCACGATGAAAGCCATTAATCCGGCAATGTTGGTAAGCAATTTGTCGTTTTTCCACCATTTGGCATTGCCATAACCCCTGTAAAGCAGCATGAACAGACCAACAGCGCACAAAGATCCCGTGAATATTTCGCGGAAATTGGAGTAATAATAATGGCTGATTGAGGGCTTTTTGTCTGTTTGAAAAAAGGCAACCTCAGTACCAATGATAAGAGACAGGGGAAGAATAAAGCCAATGATTCCGATGGCAGTTCTGATTCTGCGGTAGGTTCTTTTATCTATGTCTTTACTCATGACTGCTCATCTAATATGGAATTGGCCGTATCGTATCCGGAATTGATCGTATCTTCAATTTGGCCTGAGTTGAAATTGGAAAGATCCAGCCCGATAGGTTGTCTGGGTCGGATAACCGTAATTTTCACCTCTTTTTTACCTACCATGTTGCCACCTGCAGCCAGTTGCTTGTTTATTTCCTGTGCCCGTTGGATATCGTTGTTTACAATTTCGTTCACCACAATTTCCATCACTCGGTCGGCCAGACTCATCAAATTTCCTGGATCGAAATTGGATGTGGTTTCGCGACTTTGACATAACACACATACAATGTCGTCGGCGCCTGCATCTATAGCTTTTCCGATAGGAGCTACATCCCGGATTCCTCCGTCTAAGTAGGCTCTGTTTTTATTGCCTGCAATGTATTGAACCGGCATAATAATGGGTATGGCTGTGCTTGCAATCAGGTAATCAATGAAATTGGGGTCGCCCGGGCCGGGAAACTCGTTGTTGCCGCTAGCCAAATTAACTGCACCTACAGTCAGTTTGATGGGTGATTGCTGTAATACGGCCGGATTGATGGTGCGCTTAACAAGTTCCTGCAAGGGTGTGGTATCAACCAGGCCGTTGTATCTGTTTCGCAAAACCGAAATCAGTGTTTGATGCCATTTTCTCTCTTTAGCAATGTTATTCGGCTCTTTGATGTTGTTTTTCCAGAACTGCACAAGTGCGGCTCCCAGTTGACCCCAGTCAAGTGTTTCAAGCGGCAGATTTTGTTTTGCCGCCTCCTGGCAAATAAAACTTCCGTTCAAACTGCCCACGCTTACGCCATGAATGGCATCGAAAGTTAGCCCCTTGTCGAATATAGCCTTCACAGCACCGGCTTGCCATGCGCCCTTTATGGAGCCCCCGCTTAGAATAAGTGCTTTTGACATAACTTGTAGATATTGAGGTGCAATAATATAAAATTTCGCAAAGTATCGACATAATTAGGTAAAAATTTAGATAAAATAGCAACATTTACATTTTTGAACTGAACCGATCAGATCAAATAATTCTTCAGGCAATTTTACTCCACACCGTTCTGTGCGGGGTTTTAGCCAATTCCTGCCGGACCCCGAAATGTTCAGGTTTCATAAGCAGGGGATCGTCGTTCAGTAAATCTTCGGCTTTGTTGCGGGCCAGCACAAGCAGGTTTTCATCGTATCGAATATCGGCCAGTTTCAATTCCAGCAGTCCGCTTTGACGGGTTCCATCCATTTCGCCCGGGCCGCGAAGTTCCAAATCTACCTTGCTGATTTCAAACCCGTCTGTTGTTCTCACCATCGTATCCAGGCGTTTTTTCCCATTTTCGCTGAGTTTGCCTCCTGCTACCAGCACACAATAACTTTGGTTGCCGCCGCGCCCAACCCTGCCGCGCAACTGATGCAGTTGTGCCAACCCGAATCTTTCTGCATTTTCAATCACCATCACTGTGGCATTGGGAACATTCACTCCCACTTCAATCACGGTTGTGGCAATCATTATATCGGTTAAGCCATTGCGGAATTTGTGCATTTCGTTCTCCTTTTCATCGGGTTTGAGGCGGCCATGCACAATGCTGTATTTAAAATCAGGTGTGGGAAGAAATTCTGTTACCATGTCGTAACCCGACATAAGACTTTGCAACTCCAGTTTGTCACTGTCTTCGATGAGTGGAAATACATAGTAAACCTGCCGTCCTGCTGCAATTTCCTTTTTCAGAAAATCCATTATCAAAGGGCGGGTACTATGGTGTCGTGCAGCGGTAATTATGGGTTTTCTGCCTCCGGGCAAACGATCAATCACACTAACATCCAAATCGCCGTAAACGGTCATGGCCAGTGTGCGGGGAATGGGTGTTGCTGTCATCACCAGAATGTGGGGAGGCGTGGATGATTTTGAAGCCAACCGAGCTCTTTGCGCCACCCCGAAACGGTGCTGTTCATCAATCACTACGAGGCCCAGATTCTTGAACTCCACATCCTGTTCAATGAGGGCGTGCGTTCCAATGAGAAATGGAATTTCGCCACTTTTTAGGTTTTCGAGAATGGCTTTCCTTGTTTTTTTTGTGGTGCTGCCTGTAAGCAGCACCGGTTTAATGTTCATGCCTTCAAGCATTTCGCTAAGGCTAAGGTGATGCTGTGCCGCCAGAATTTCGGTAGGAGCCATAACGCAGGCCTGATATCCATTATCAACCGCCAGCAGCATACTCAGCAGCGCCACAATGGTTTTGCCGCTGCCTACATCGCCTTGCAACAGCCTGTTCATTTGTCGTCCGGTGCGCATGTCTGCCCTTATTTCGCGCAGGACATTCTTTTGTGCATCTGTGAGTTCAAAGGGCAGGAATTCCTTATAAAATGTATTGAAATGATCTCCTACTTCACTAAAAACCAGGCCTTTTATGGTGCGGTTGCGGTTTGTTTTTAACTGAAGATGACGGAGTTGCAGATAAAACAATTCCTCGAATTTGAGGCGGTGCTGGGCTTTTTCCAGACTTTTTAAATCGGAGGGCGAATGCAATTGCCTGAGGGCTGTTTTTCTGTCTAAAAGCTGAAATTCTTTGAGTAGGGCAGGGGGCAGGTTTTCGGGAACATCGAAGCGGGGATCGTTGAAAATGGTTTGAACCATTTGAACCATGAAGCGGTTTTCCAGCTTTTTGCGGCGCATGCCATCGGTAAGCGGATAAACTGGAACCAAGCCCTTGGGTGCGATTGCCTGTGCGTTGCTTTCCAACTCAGGATGAGCCATGCTGATTCGGCCTTTGTAGTCGTTTAAACGACCAAAGGCCAGATAGCGGTCTCCGGGTTTAACGGATTTGGCCACCCAGGGAATTCCCTGAAACCAAACCAGTTGTAAATTGCCTGTTTCGTCTTTGATATTGGCCACAAAGCGCCTTCCGGGCCCCGCGCCAATTAAATCGATATGGGTAATGACACCTGAAACTTGAACACCCGCATCGGCTTTGCCTAATTCGGCAATTTTATAAATGCGGGAACGGTCTTCGTGCCTTGCCGGATAATGCATGAGCAAATCGCCAATGCTTTGAATGCCCAGTTCGGTTTTCAGTGCGTCGGCCCTTTGCGGTCCTACGCCTTTGAGGAACTCAACGGGGGTATCGAGAAAACCGGGCATGACTGCGAATTTAAGGCATGCAATTCGAAGCACAAGCGGCTGTGGGCAAGCTGAAGCGTACTTTGCCATCAGTCATTAATTCGTATTGTTTATCTTCGCCCCATGCTTTCAGGAAAAACAGCGCTGATTACGGGCGCATCTCGTGGAATTGGCAAGGGCATTGCCGAAGTATTTGCCAAAAATGGTTGCAATGTGGCGTTCACCTTCGCCTCGTCGGTTGAAAAGGCAAGGGCTTTTGAAACGGAATTGAATGAAAAATATGGCGTGAAGGTGAAGGGTTATCAAAGCAATGCCGCCGATTTTAAAGCATCGGAAGAATTGGCGAATGCAGTCATTGCCGATTTTGGCAAGGTGGATATTTTGATAAACAATGCCGGAATTACCCGCGATACATTGTTGATGAGAATGACCGAGGAACAGTGGGACGATGTGATGAACACCAACCTGAAAAGCGCCTTTAACCTCACCAAGGCATTTTTGAAACATTTCTTAGGCAACAGGGCAGGCAGTATTATTAACATGACCAGCATTGTGGGATTGACCGGAAATGCCGGGCAGGCCAACTACGCAGCATCGAAAGCAGGCATGATCGGCTTTACCAAATCGGTAGCCAAGGAATTGGGCAGCCGCAGTGTTCGCTGCAACGCCATTGCTCCCGGATTTATTGAAACTGAAATGACCGAGGCCCTGAATGAAGATGTAAAAAAGGGATGGATTGACACCATTCCATTGAAGCGGGGAGGAACCACCGACGATGTGGCCAATGCCTGCCTGTTTTTGGCCTCCGATCTCAGCACCTACATCACAGGGCAAACTATCAATGTTTGCGGTGGTATGGTAATGCAGTAAGCTTTTCTTTTTCAACCATACGGGTTAAATAAGCTTCTCTTCATTTTATCTTTGCACTCAGATGGCATTAGACCAAACAGGCCCTGATTATCCTTACGAGAAAAATATGGGGTTTTTCGATCACATAGATGAACTGCGAAAACGCCTTGTGAGGATTTCCCTGATGATTTTGGTGGTGATGATTGCGGGTTTTTTTTATGTTCCCTACATTTTTGAAAACATCATTTTAGCCCCTTACAAGCCGAATTTCTGGGGGTATAAGTTTTTCTGTAAAATGGGTAGGTATTTTACGGGTACAGACATCACTTGTTGGAACCCTCCTGCTTTGGATATGCAAAGCCAGCAAATTCAGGGGCAGTTTGTAGCGGCCTTTAAAATTTCATTTATCCTGAGTATCGTTGTTACATTCCCATACATCGTTAACCAAATCTGGTTGTTTATTAAGCCTGCTTTGAGTGCAAAAGAGATCAATAAAACCCGAAGAAGCTTGGGTGTTGTGTCGCTATTATTTTTCGCGGGGGTTTTATTTTCATATTATTTTCTTGTACCCATAGCCAGTAATTTCCTGCTTTCCTATAGTTTAAGTAATAAAATACGCAATGTGATTACCATTACCAGTGTTACGGGTTTTGTGACTTTCATGTCGCTGGCCACCGGACTGGTTTTCGAAATGCCCGTGTTGATTTTTATTCTGGCCAGATTGGGCATGATAACCTCCTCCGCACTCATTAAACGGTGGAGAATTGCATTGGTGGTTATTTTTATTATTGCTGCTGTGGCCACTCCATCCCCCGATATTTTCAGTCAGTTTTTACTCGCATTCCCTCTCATTCTGTTGTACATACTCAGTATTTTCATTGCACGCCGGGTGGAAAGTCGCAAGGCGGTAGAGGAGCTGGTTGGCGAAGAGTAATACTGGCTTTTTTCCACAATTCATCAAGTCATTAATAGAATTGCGAAGCCGGATTTAATTTTGGGCAATTAAAAATATGAATATTGCCATCGGTTCTGATCACGCGGGTTTTAAACTCAAAAATGAAATGATTGTTTACTTGCTTGAAAAGAGTGCTGAACTCCAGGATTTCGGCCCCGATTCGGCCGACAGCGTTGACTATCCCGATTTTGCCCACAAGGTGGCTGAGAGTGTAAGCGGTGGCGAAAACGAGCTGGGAATTCTCATTTGCGGCAGCGGAAATGGCGTTTGTATTACCGCCAACAAGCACAAGGGCGTTCGCGCAGCGTTGGCCTGGGAGGAGGAAATAGCTTCTTTAGCGCGCCAACATAACAATGCCAATGTGTTGTGTTTACCGGCCCGCTTTATAAGCAAAAGCAAAGCGTTTAAAATTGTGGATGCCTGGCTGGATGCCCAATTTGAGGGAGGTCGGCACGAAAATCGTGTAAACAAGATAGAACAGGGAGTATGATACAATCTGCACCGGAATACGCCGAAACGGCGGGCTCGGTGAAGATGCTGGGTCTGAAATTGCCAACAGATCCGCGTTGGGTGAACATTGCCGAGAAATCGCTGGGAGAAATCCTCATCGATCATGCTTTTTGCGAGCAGAAGGCAGCAAGCAGCGGCATCAGTTTAATTGTAAAATACCCCGAAAAGGAAAAACTGGTGGCAGAGGTAACCCCTTTGGTGGCTGAAGAATGGGGACATTTTAGAAAAGTGCTGAAAGAAATGGCCAAACGAGGTTTTCAACTCAGCCACAAACGCCGCGATGATTATGTGGCGGAACTGACCAATTTGAAGAAAAAAGGAGGCAGCCGCGATGCCCAACTCGTGGAAGAACTGCTTTTGTGCGGCATGATAGAAGCCCGCAGCTGCGAACGGTTTCGTTTGCTTAGTTTGTATTGCAGCGATGCTGAACTGCGCGAATTTTACCACGAATTTATGGTTTCCGAGGCCGGACACTACCGCATGTTTCTCGATTTAGCCAAAGAATACATGCCCGAAGATTATGTAAAATCCCGCTGGCAGGAAATATTAGACGGCGAAGCCAAGATTATAGCGGGTCTGGAGTACAGGGGAGACAGGGTGCATTGAGAGATGCCTGAAAAGACACAAGTCTGAAGATATTGGAAGCATCATTCCAAATCACGAACAGGAAGGAAGCCTTTTTCATCCAATGATCTGATCACACTTCTTAAAAGGTAGCTGTTATCAAATCTTAAAATGTATTTCCGAGAGCCTTGCTTTTCCGGAACCAGCATGTTTTTATCAATGAGTTTTCTGATTTGTCTTGACACTTCAGCATCGGCCTTGCCTCCAAAATACTCTTTAACATCAGCAGCTTGTATTACCTGTCTTTCAATGGCTTTTTTTAAAATCTTAGCCTCAATATCAGTTAAATATTTCCGTTCTAAAGAATAATTTATGGTAGGAATCAGTATTTCCTTTTTTAAAAAATTGTAGTCGGTCAATTTGTCAATTTTCTCAATTTCTTCTTTAAGGCCTTTTAATACATATTCAGCCCAAGTCAAAATTCCCTTTTCTGTGCCCATATCAGCTTCAGACAAATTTGTGTAATAATCATTTCTGTTACTGCAAAATATGGCCGAAGGGTTTATGATCCTTCCAACATTCACATTAAATCCGGTTTTAACAAGCATGGCATAAGTAAACAAACGAACTGTTCTGCCATTGCCGTTTCCAAACGGGTGAATCCAAACAAACCGATGATGGGCAATAGCGGCTTTGAGTAAATCGTACTTAGGTTTGTCAACCCTGTTTACAAAATCCAGCAACTCTTTCATGTAATCATCCACTTTTAACCAATCAGGTGGTTTGTGTGTTGAATTGTTGATTTTCAAATTGATTCTTCGGTATTCGCCGGGTGTTTCATCTCCTTCTCCTTTGGGTGGAGGCAACAATCCGTCAACAATCATTTTATGCAACTCACTTAAGAAGGCTCTATTGATTGGACTGTCTTTTGCATTCTCCTCAATAAACTCCATTGCCCTTTCAATATTCTGTATTTCCCTAATACTTGGCGGCACAATGTGACTTTCAGTAAGTTTGGTTTCAATGTACTCGGCAATGGTGGTGTTGTTTCCTTCAATTCTTGCCGATCCAATGCTTTCCAGGGTATGAAAGATATGCTTCAACTGAAAAAAAACTGTTGCGTGCGTGGAGCCCCCAAGCGTTTTTTTACGGAGATAATCCAACTCAATGATCAAATCCGTTAATGCTGAGCCAAAAGTCGGCTCAATCAACTTCAAATCGTAATGTGAAAATTTTGCCTCTGACATTTGATATTCTTGTTAGTCACATTTAACAAAGCTAAAATAAAGATTTAACACTTTAAAAACCATAAACATTGTTATACAATACATTGCAAACATACAAATATTCAACACAATTAACAAATGCCCTCGGAAACATTTGCGTTTCATTTGCTTCAAACTTGTAAATTGCAGATAAAAACAGTGAACATCGACACCCGGGAAATGAAAGAATTTTTTATAGCGTTTCAGGAAATAAGGACTAAAAGTCCAGTTCATAGGAAAGTTTGGTGTTGAAAACTCC
>CANHCW010000002.1 GCA_947459165.1 Flavobacteriales bacterium | reverse complement strand
CTCAAACTATTTATTCAGCAATGCGAAAAAACTTCCCGTCAATCAGGTTACACACAAATATTTATTGAAACACCATACCGTAGTGACAGAATGCTCGATTTTCTTTTGAAATATCTATCCGATGAAACCCTGCTTTGTATTGCCTGTAATCTTCATGAACCCGAGGGATTTACCAAAACAAAGAAGACAAAGAACTGGAAATCAGAAAAACAAATTCTGGGCAAATCTCCCTGCATTTTCTTGATAGGACATTTGAAAAACGGATAAGGCAGGGGAATTAATTCATTTGAACTTAACTTTGCAGTAAAAATTACAACTGAATATTTCTCGAAAATGGCAAATGATATTTTTGAAAAAGTAGTCAACCGCATGGGCCCATTGGGTATTCATGCCGACGACGCCCACGGTTACTTTACCTTTCCTAAGCTGGAAGGTCCGATTGGTCCCAGAATGATTTTCAACGGAAAAATGAAACTCAACTGGAGTCTGAACAATTATTTGGGCCTGGCCAACCACCCGGAAGTGATGAAGGCCGATGCGGATGCGGCCTCACAATATGGTATGGCCTACCCGATGGGTGCCCGCATGATGAGTGGTAACAGCAATTACCACGAGCAGCTCGAGAGAGATCTTGCTGATTTCATTGGCAAGCCTGATGTGATTTTATTAAACTTCGGCTATCAGGGAGTGGTTTCTGCCATCGATGCCCTTGTTGACCGCCACGATATCATTGTTTACGATGCTGAATCTCACGCCTGCATTATTGATGGTATGCGTCTGCACATTGGCAAAAGATTCATGTTTCAGCACAACAATATTGAAAGCCTTGAAAAACAGCTGAACCACGCAACCAAACTGGCTGAAAAAACCGGCGGTGGAATCATGGTGATTACTGAAGGCGTTTTCGGCATGAGTGGTTCTCAGGGAAAATTGAAAGAAATTGTTGAGCTGAAAAAGAAATTCAATTTCAGGCTCTTTGTTGATGACGCACATGGTTTTGGAACCATGGGTAAAACCGGAGCAGGAACAGGTGAGGAACAAAATTGTATGGATGGCATCGATGTGTATTTCAGCACATTTGCCAAAAGTATGGCCGGCATTGGAGCATTTATCGGCTCTGATCCCCTAATTATCAAATACTTAAGGTATAATATGCGCAGCCAGATATATGCCAAAGCACTGCCCATGCCTTTAACCATTGGTTCAATCAAAAGACTGGAACTGATGCGCACCAGACCGGAACTGAAAGACAATCTTTGGAAAATTGTAAATGCTTTGCAGGGCGGATTGAAAGAAGCCGGATTTAACATAGGCATCACCACCACTCCAGTTACGCCCGTTTTGCTGAATGGCACCATTCCTGAGGCCACTCACATGACCTTCGATTTGCGTGAAAACTTTGATATTTTCTGCAGTATTGTGGTTTATCCCGTGGTTCCAAAGGGTGTGATTATGCTTCGCCTCATACCCACTGCGGTTCATACCCTGGATGATGTGCAGGAAACCATTGCCGCATTCAAGGCTATTAAACACAAACTCGATAGCGGGGAATACCGCAAAGAAAAACTGGCCACCGCCAAGTCCTGAGTAATAATGGCATGAATGCAGTTAAAGGCCTAAAAAGCTGGCTGAATCTTCATAAAGGAGAACATGCCGGGGCTTTTTATCTACTCATTCTTGCTGTTTTTATTGCACTTGTACCCGCCTGGTATGGCGCCAACAAACCCGGTGAAAGTTTGAAACTGCTCAGCGATTCGCAAACCCTGGCCGAATTGCGCATCCGGCATCAGTCTATACTGGATTCTTTTTACATAAAGAACAAACCCAAAAGGGTTTACCTGAATAAGGCCACGACGGATGATTTACAATCCATGGGGATTTCGGCTGAAAACGCAGACCGGATTTACAAAAAATTACAATCGGGTTTCAGGTATTCTTCACTGGCTGAACTCAGCGTGGAAACAGGTCTTGACAGCAACAAACTATTGAAGTTGGTAAGCAGAAGTTCCTTCAAGAACAACAATTTCAGAAGAAACGAAAATCGTGAAATAATTGAACTTAATTCAACGGACACCGCGGAACTCATTGAATTGCCCGGAATCGGTTCGAAAACAGCACTGCGCATTATCAGATTTAGAGATGCACTGGGTGGTTTCATTTCTGTCAATCAGGTTCTTGAAACCAGGGGCACAGATTCAACCGCTTTGAAAAAACTACTTCCCGGATTTAAAATTGACCTTTCGCAGGTAAGAAAAATCAACATAAACAGCTGCTCCGAGGAAGAACTTGCAAAACATCCTTATGCGTCGGTTCGTGAAGCCAAGTTGATTTGTGCCTACCGAAAACAGCGGGGCAATATCAGTGCCGAAGATTTATACCTTATCAAAACTCTTTCTCCTGAACGATTGCAAAAATTGATACCCTATCTTTCATTTTAACAACGATTTTAAAAAAAAGCAATAATTTAACACTGAAACGAGGTTTAGCTCAACAAACACCTGCCCTTAATTGTTAATTTTGCAACACTTTTATGAATTTTTCTTCAACTGAAAATACGAACATGATCAGGCAAACCGTGAGGGATTTTGCCGACAAACACATTCGCCCCGATTTTATGACCTGGGACGAGTCGCAGGAATTCCCTCACCATGTTTTCAAAGCGTTGGGCGAACTGGGTTTGATGGGTGTACTTGTGCCCGAATCGTATGGAGGTTCGGGATTGGGCTACATCGAATATGTTGCAGCCATTGAAGAATTGTCAAAAGTTTGTGGCAGCGTGGGTTTGAGCATGGCCGCCCACAACAGCCTTTGCACAGGCCACATCTTGCAATTTGGTAATGAAGAACAAAAAATGCGTTGGCTTCCCAAGTTGGCCTCAGGTGAATGGCTGGGCGCATGGGGGCTTACCGAAGCCAATACCGGTTCAGATGCGCTGCGAATGAAGTGTGTAGCTCAAAAAGACGGCGATCACTGGATCTTGAACGGAGCTAAAAACTGGATTACCCACGGCATCAGCGGCAATGTAGCCGTTGTGCTGGCTCGCACAGGAGAATTGCTGGACAGTCATGGAATTACAGCATTTGTGGTGGAAAGAGGAACCCCCGGGTTTAGCGGAGGAAAAAAAGAAAATAAATTGGGTATGCGCGCCAGTGAAACCGCAGAAATGATTTTTGAAGACTGCCGCATCCCCGATTCCAATCGCCTTGGAAATGTTGGTGACGGTTTTATTCAGGCCATGAAAGTGCTGGATGGAGGAAGAATTTCCATTGCGGCATTGTCGTTGGGCATTGCCAAGGGCGCTTACGAGGCTGCGCTGAAATACAGTAAGGAAAGAGAACAATTCGGCCAGCCCATTTCCAATTTTCAGGCCATTGCATTTAAACTGGCAGACATGGCCACCCGCATTGAAGCCGCAGAATTACTAACCCTACAATCGGCGGATATGAAAAACAAAGGGCTGAATGTAAACAAGCAAAGCGCCATGGCCAAGTATTACGCCAGCGAGGTAAGTGTGTACTGTAGCAACGAGGCTGTGCAGATTTTTGGTGGATATGGCTATACCAAAGATTTCCCCGCTGAGAAGTTTTACCGGGATTGCAAACTGTGCACCATTGGCGAGGGCACCAGCGAAATTCAGAAATTGGTTATCAGCCGCGCAGTTTTAAAAGCGTAATGTTTGAATATTAAAACTAGTTTATTATATTTGCACTCCCAAATTTAAAAAAGGAAACGGATCAGAATGATAGTCATCAATGTAAAAGAAAGCGATTCGCTTGACAAGGCACTGAAGAAATTCAAAAAGAAGTACGAAAAAACCGGCGTAGTAAAAGAATTGCGTTCGCGTCAGTCTTTCGAAAAACCCTGCATCACCAAACGCATGCAGAAGATTCGTGCTGCTTACCGTCAGCAGATGCAGCGTCAGGAGCTGGAATCTTAATTAATTTTCAGAAAATAAATTAAAGGTCGCCCCCCTTGGGCGACCTTTTTTGTTTATCTATCGTCTATATATTTGTATACATGCGCAAGTTGCATTTTGCATTTTTACTTTTTTCTCTTGTCTTGAAGCTTTCAGGGCAGCACTTATGCAGTGTAAATAATTTATGGGTGAACGGCAATTTTGAAGACACCAGCATGTCTTGCTATAATTTTAATCCCGCAAACAAATTATCCAATCAGAATTCACCATGGAAAGGTTACTCCTTATTCCGCTGGCAGCCAAAAAGTAAAGTCCAACCCCGTTTTTTAAATGAAGCTACCACGGATCACACTACTGGAACCAACAATGGACATTATTTATACATAGACCCAAGGAACCTATCGGGCTATAAATATCAGTTCTACCAAACTTTTAAAATTCAAAAATCAACTTGGTACAACTTCAGCCTTTGGTACTGCAGTATGAATATGCCTCAAAATCCAGGCGCGACAATAAGGCTAACGGTCAACAACAAGGTTGTTGCAGCAGATATAAATATTCCCAACATAAATAATTCCTGGGTTCAACTACAAGGGGCATGGTTTTCGGGTTCCGACACCACAGCTATTGCAGCGCTGGAAACCCTAAATGCACAAATACATGGGAACGACCTGGCTGTGGACGATATCGTTTTTGGTAACGGTTTACTTTCTGCCGATGCGGGTCCAGATCAAACTTTTTGCGAAACCGATTCTGCCAAATTACATGCAATAACCTGGTCTCAATTAGGAAGCCGATGTCGATCTTACGAATATGAGTGGCAACCTTCAGCAAATATTGCCGGCAGCAACAGAAATGAAACCGTTAAATTAAAACACCCCATTTCTGCAGGTAGTTATTCATTAACTGTTAAAGACTTAAATGGTAATATTTGCAAGGACACCATAAAAGTTATTTTAGCTAAAGCATTAAACCCCAAATTGCAAGTGGACACCAATATTTGTCCTGGTCAGTCTTTAGATATAAACATTCCTACTAATTTAAGTGGTGAATTCAAGTGGCAGGATGGCTCTACACTGAATAGCAGAATTATTAATTCCTCCGGCAATTACATTATATATTACTCGAATGCATGTAATCAACTGAATGATACTTTTAAAATTGCGATAGACTCACTCCCGCTAGTTTCTTTAGGAAATGACACCATATTATGTAACACCAGCCAATTTATTGTATCCATACCAAAAAAATCTTTTAATCTAATTTGGGAGAATGGTAGCACAGATTCTTTCAGGATTTTAACACAAAACACAACACTCTGCCTTAAAACATGGAATCATTGCAAAGTTATTGGCGACACGCAGATTGTTCGCTTCGAAAAAACGCCCGACAACCTCACCCCTCCAGACTTTCAATATTGTGACAGTTTAAGTTATTGGGTTAAAATTGATAGCCTTTGGAATGGCAAATGCATCTGGTGGGATGGAAGCAAGCAAATAAACAGGTTTTTTACCAAAGAAGGCACTTTTAAAATTCGCTATACAAGTTCCTGCGGAACATTTGATGACTCCATTAAACTAATTTCTAGATCGATTCCAAAATTTAATTTAGGCAATGATACCGCGATATGTATGAACGGCCAATTCAAAATTTATGCCCCGCCTAGTTATCAATATGAGTGGAATACAGGATCAAACACCCAGGGTGTTTTTGTGAAGTCAACAGGCAAATATTATGTTACTATTTTAAATCAATATGGCTGTTCAACTTCTGATACAATAGAAATTGCCGCTTTACCAAATTTAAGCGACATACCATTACCCAACGCCTTTACCCCAGACGATAATGGGCTAAATGACTTTTTCCCTGTCAAGAAGTTTAATCAGAATGTGACATTAAGTATTTATAACCGCTGGGGTGAAAAAATATTTGAATCAAACAGGAATAATGGTTGGGATGGAAATTATCTAAACAAACCCTGTCCTGAAGGGGTTTACACTTGGCTTTTATGTTATTCTGATTGCGATGGATTCCGCAAGTTTCAAAGGGGAAACATAACTTTACTCAGGTAAGTAAATAGCCTGATTTAATCAGTTTTTGAGAGTCAGTGTTCTGTTGGGCATATTCAAATCCCTGAAGCAAACTAAAAGCACCCACCCGGCCCTGCACATCCAGTGCGAGAAAGGCCACTTGAGTGTTTTTTAATTTATCTCCTCGCTTTCGGTACAATCTTTTCATTACAATTTCACAGGCTTTTTGAGGGGAAGTTCCTGCTCTCATAGCTTCCACTACACTGTGGGCAGCGGCAATGCGAATCATCTCTTCGCCCAAACCAGAACAGGTGGCGGCACCTACTTCTCCGTCAACATACAAACCGGCGCCAATTATAGGAGAATCGCCCACCCTGCCATGCATCTTCCAGGCCTGACCGCTGGTTGTGCAAAGTCCGCAGAGTCTTCCTTGTGCATCCAGTGCCAGCATGCCAATGGTGTCATGGTTTTTTTCCCAGTTTGGAACCGGGTTGTACTTCGAATTTTTTAACCACGCTTTCCATTCTGCCTCTGCCTCTTCCGTAAGTAAATTCTCTTCTTTAAAACCTTGGTCAGTTGCGAATTTTTTAGCCCCCTCACCTACCAGCATCACATGGGGCGTTTTTTCCATTACCAAGCGCGACACAGAACTGGGGTGCATAATGTTTTCCAAACAGGCAACAGAACCGCAGTTCAAATTCTCATCCATAATGCAGGCATCCAGCGTAACACGGCCATCTCGATCCGGATAACCGCCATAACCAACAGAGGTAATTTTCGGATCGGCCTCCGGGATTCTGACACCGGCTTCTACAGCATCCAAGGCATAACCTCCATTTTTCAGAATGTTCCATGCAGACTCATTAGCTTGAATTCCGAAATTCCAGGTTGAGACCACCACGGGCTTTCTTGAATTTCTGGAAGGCATCGCAGCCCCCAGTCCTTCAAAACTCATTACAGCAGATAAAGCGGTGGCAGTTTTAATAAACTCTTTACGGGTTGGCATTCAACGAAAGTACGAAAAAACAGACCTTCCATTTGGGTTTTCCACCTGAGTGTGTAACAAAACAAATAAAAATGTCATTGCCGCCGTTGTTTTGTAATGAATATGCATATTCACGCCGAAGAATTTCTCCGCTACCTCTCTTTAAACAGGCGAATGTCCATGCATACTATTTCGGCTTACCGTTCCGACCTCGAGCAGTTTGAGGCATTTTGCAAAACGCTTGAATTTAATTTGTTGGAGGGAACAGAATCTCGAACAGTGCGCAGCTGGATGGCACACCTCATGGAAACCAAAATTTCGCCCAGAAGTATTCACCGAAAAGTGTCAACCTTGCGTTCTTTTTCCAAATACCTCAGAAAAAACGGCATTATCAACAAAGATCCCCTTTCAAAAATTTCCACTCCCAAAACACCCAAACGAATCGTACAAGACATTCCGGCAGCAGACCTTCAAAACCTGTTCGCACACTTTCCCTGGGATGAAACTGAATTTGGCATGCGAGACCGACTTCTGCTTTTGCTTTTTTATAGCACAGGCATGCGTCTGAGTGAACTGATTGGCTTAAAATGCATTGATATTGACCTTGATAGGATGAATATTTCTGTCACCGGCAAACGAAACAAACAAAGGGTTATCCCCATTCATCCGGAGGCAGCCGAGGAATTAAGACCGTTCATTTTCGGCAGAAATGGCTATTTGTTCTGCCTCGAAAACGGAAAACCTTTATACCCTGTTTTTGTGTACCGTTTGGTTAACAAATACCTCAGGCTGTTCAGCGATGCACTCAAAACCAGCCCTCATGTGCTTCGCCATTCCTTTGCGACTCACATGCTCAATAATGGTGCGGAACTGTTAGCCATAAAAGAGATATTAGGACATGCCAACCTGGCCGCTACACAGGTTTACACCAAAAACAGCTTCGAGAAACTGAAAAAAATTCACGCGCTTCATCCACGGGATTAATCGCTGTCGGAGTATTATTAGACTTTATCGAAATCATTTGGAAATGTCGTTTAGATGATTAAATTGCATTTCCAGATGCCAGCCGCATCAAAAAGTTAAACCCTTAAATTTCAAAACCATGGTCATCGATTTTCAAAGCACCAACTTCAAGGCAGACATTAAACTGCGCGAATTCATCGGTTCGAAGCTCCAAAAAATGGAGAAACTGTACAACCGCGTTCTGTATGCCACTGTTTACCTAAAGGTGAACAAAGCCAGTAACAAACAGAACAAGTTCATTGAAATCAAACTGAATCTGCCTGAAACACAGATTTTCGTTTCTGAAAGTGACCAAACCTTTGAAACCGCCACAGACAAGGCGATTAGCTCCCTTTCCAATCAACTGGCTAAGGTTAAGGCCCGTATTACAGGTAGTTTGTAATTGTTCCGTCGTTAATCAATTGTTGCCAGCACCTTTAGCTCAATTGCAATGGGCGTTGGCAAACAATTAATCTCCAAGGTTGTGCGGCAGGGTGGATTTTCTGAAAAGTACTCTGCCCACAGCCTGTTGTAGGTAGGAAAATCGTCTTTCATATTGGTGAGAAACACCGTTACATCAATAATTTTATCCCAGCTGCTGCCTGCATCTTCCAATATCCAGCGAACATTTTGAAACACACTTCTGCACTGGATTTCAATGTCATAGCTTTGAATATTCCCCTGTTCATCCAGTTCAACCCCGGGAATTTTTTTGGTTCCGCGTTCGCGCGGTCCAACACCGCTTAAAAATAAAAGGTTTCCAACCCGCCTAGCGTGAGGATAAAGTCCAACGGGTTCGGGTGCTTTGCCCGAATTGATTATATCTGCCATAATAGATTACTTAGGTTTTGCCGTAGTATTTGCAGCCGGCTTGGTTCCAACTGCAGGTGTCGCTGTTGCAGGTGCGGCCGGCTTTTTAATCGGTTTCACACTTCTAAGCGGGGTTGTGTACAAAACCGGACCATGATCCTTGATTTGCATCAGTGTAGCAATAGCCAAAACCGAAGCATCAGAACTGAAAGACGCACAGCGGGCGTTGTTTCCCGGCTTGGTTATTGTTGTAAGTGTTTGTCCAGATTCAGCATCCCACACAATGGTTTCGCCCTCGTTACCTGTGCTAGCCATATAACGACCATCGTTGCTCCAACAAACCGAAGTTACTTTCCACAAATGACCCTTCAGCGTTCGCAATGCTTTTCCTGTAGTTAAATCCCAGTTGATTACCGTTTTATCGTAACTGCCACTAATCAGTTTTTTGCCATCAGGAGAAAGCGCCATGCTTGTAACCACATCGCTATGACCTGTAAGAGTTCTCAACACAGTGCCTTTAAAATCCACTATATCAATAACCGCTTTATTCGAGGCAACAAAAAACGACCTGCCGTCAATTGCGGGAACAAAACTGTTTATGGGGCCTGTGTATTTAATAAACCGGGGCTTTTCATTGTTTTTGGGCTCCAAAAGGTCATACATTCTGATGGTTCCATCCACACTGCTGCTCATAATAAATTTTGATTTGGCATCGAATAAAACCCGCGTTACCGCATCCTTGTGGTCGCTTGCACTAAATACAGCCTTACCTGTTTCCGTTTCATACACCTGAATGGTAAAATCTTTAGATCCGGAAGCAACAAATTTACCGTCCTTACTGAAAGCAATGCTTGTAATTGCTGCCCTGTGCGATTTGTGTACCCTAACTTCTGACCACCGTTTGGGAGTATCTGCTTTGTAAATGCGCATTTCGTTATCCCAACCACCGCTAGCAAGCCATTTCCCATCAGGTGAAAAAGCCACTGCCTCAAGGTTGGCCCGATGCCCGCTGAGTTTCATATTCAGGCGAAATGAACTGTCCTGCGCGTTTATTTTGGTTGAAACAGACAATATTAATGCGGTGAAAATCAGAATCCTAAGCATATTTTTTAATTTATCTCAATCAAAAATAGTGCAGAAATTTTCGAATAATGACTGTTGTGGAAAAGTAGTTAACCGATACTTTCTTTGAACACAATTCCATGCTGTTCCAATCTTTTTAAGACCGGCACATACCAGCCCGACGAAACAGGAATCACCACGCCGAGTTCCTTACTCTCACCTAACAGAATCATTTCAACGCCCATTGCCAAAGGCAAACCAACCGTTTTCGCCATGGCTGTATGCAGCGCATCATCCCCCGTTACCCGCAATACTGAGTGATGTGTTTTCAATTCCCCGTCTTCTTCAAAACCTATTTTATGGTACATCACCACTTCATCACGGTCTTTCTCGCCCATTTTCCACTTTTTCATCAACTGCTGAGTAAGTATATCGGCCGCAGTTTCAACTTCAGCAAAAATCTGCTCATCATCCAGCCCCAAAAACTTAAACTTCTCTTTCATCTCAGCTGTGATGATTTGATTATTCAGCAACCAATCGGCCGTAGTGGTTGACTCCTCTTTTCCTGTCAGCGCATCAGAAAGTGCTGCCATGCTTCGCACTGATTTTGGTAAAATGGTCAAAGCATCGGTATAGCCCAATTCTACAAGCACCTGCCATGCCTCGCAAAACCCCGAACGGCGAAGTGTGCCCCTCACAATGGTTTTAGCTTTTTGCAAACCATACGCTTCTGCGTAACCCAAACTATCTCGGTTGGCATACGCATCAAAATTCCCCAAACCGGGAATAGGGAGCCTTCCGGCCTGCCCGAACAGTCTGTGCCAGGGCAAACAACGGGTAACATCATTCTGTCGGTAAATACTCATGCCGCCCTGCCCCGCCAATACAACATTTCTCGGATTCCAGCTGAATTTATAGCCCCACGGATTGTCGCCACAATTAGCCTCGGCAATCAATCCTCCGCAATAACTCTCAAATGAAACAACCTCAGCTCCACGACTTCTGATTGCGTCCATGGCGCGCATTGCACTCAGGTGATCAATACCCGGATCCAGCCCCATTTCATTCAAAAAAATCAAACCCTTGGCGGCTGCGCTGCTGTGCAAATTTTTCATCTCTGCACTCACATAACTTGCTGTTGCCAGATGCACTCCCCACTTTAAGCAAAGTTGTGCCACCGCAAAATGCATTGTAGGGGGCAGCAACGAAATGACTATGGCACTGCCTTCAATCAGTTCACTCAAAACATCGGTGTTGGCAATGTCGCAAACCCTTGTTTCAAGCAGTAAGCCTTTGGTATGGTTTTGCAAAGCTTGCTCGTCCCGATCGCAAACCAGCAGTTTCCAGCCCTTTTCCGCTGATTTTTCTGCCAAATAATTCAGCAAATACCATGAACTTCTTCCCGAACCCAAAACAACAATGCGCATCATACGGCAAAGTTACCACCCCTGCGCTGTCGGGCCGCCTCAAACATCAATACCGCGGCGGCTGCAGAAACATTCAAACTATCTACTTTACCAAACATGGGTATGTTTATATTTTTAAAATTCGGCTTGCGCCACTCTTTGCTCAGTCCTACGCTTTCTGTCCCAATCACAAGTGCAGTTGCCTGCTTAAAATCGGCATTCCACGCACTTTCAGCATTGTCCATGAATGTGGTAAACACCTGAAACCCTTTTTCAGAAAGAAAAGTAGTGGTTTCTTCGGCAGTAGCCACCGCAAGCGACATGGTAAATAAACAGCCCACACTGCTTCGAATCACATTGGGGTTGTAAACATCCGTCCCCGGATTACAAAGTATAAGGGCATCGGCTCCGGCAGCGTCGGCGCTTCTTAGCAATGCACCCAAATTACCGGGTTTTTCAACCGCCTCTGCCACTACAACCAAGGCATTGTCTGGCAATTTCAAATCTTTTAATTCATGTTTTCTTGACTCTGCCACAGCCACTGCATTTTTCACTCCCTCACGGTATGCAATTTTCTTCATCACCTCAGGAGAAACAGAAACAGTCTGAACCTGTTCGGCATTCATTTGAAGTGTTTCAAGCAGATCACCCCTTCCGATATCCTGCTCGCAGAAAAATAATTTTTGAACTTTGTAACCTGCGCCAATGCACAACCTTAACTCATTCAATCCTTCAGCAACAAACAATCCTTTAGCCTTTCTCTCACGGCTTTTTTCGAGCAGCAAAACAGTTTCCTTTACCAGCGGATTTTGCGGGCTGTGAATATGCTTTTCCATCAAAAAATCAGGCTTTCCCTGCAGCTAAATTCACTGCATTCCATTTGCCATTCAAGACTGTGCCCAGTACAACTCCTTTTAAGTCTTTTCCTCTCAAGGGGTGATTCACTCCTTTGCTCAAATCAGTTTGGGCGTTAAAAGTCCGTGTATCATCTGTTTTAAACACAGTAAAATCGGCTTTTTGGCCTACAGCAATGCTCACCTCAGTTAAATTCAAAAACCTTCTGGATCCGTGAGCCAGAATTTCAGCAATCCTGTCGGCGGTAAATCCGGGCACACCGCATAACACATTCATTACAGTCTGAATAGACGATGCTCCCCAGGCAGCATATTCAAATTCAACCGCCTTGTTTTCAGTATCCTGCGGCTGATGATTGCTCATCACTGCGTCAATGGTTCCATCGAGCAATCCATTCAGCAAGGCATTTCTATCAAATTCGCTTCTGTAAGGCGGCAACACTTTGTGGTTCTCATCAAAACTTTCCAGGTCTTTGTCGCAAAACAACAAATTATATATAGGCACTGCACAGAATACTTTTTGGCCTTGAGCTTTGGCAGCCCTAACAATTTCAACAGACTCGGCAGAGCTTACCTTGTAAATGTGCACGCTGGTTTTTAGCCAGGCTGCAATATCAATAATTTGCTTTAGCGGAATGCTTTCACTTACAGTGGGAATGCCTTTTAAGCCCAGCGATGCCGCCACTGCGCCTTCATGCATCCGGCCGGCCGGAGCCAATTTTTTATCATAGGCTTCCAACAATACGGGGGCACTCAGGTTCTTGGAATAATCAAGAAGTCGCGAAATAAATCCGGAGTCCGAAACCGGATTATCATGACTCACAAATCCGGCAGCGCCGCAATTTTGCATGTCAAACAACTCGGTCATTTCACCACTTTCGGCCTTGGTAAAACTGCCCAGCGGCAGAATGCGAACGGGCAAGCTACGGGTTTTGTTCAGTACCGATTGAATTGCACTGCCCGTTTCAGGTGTAGGCTGAGTTCCGCAATAAGCTGCAACAGCGGTAAATCCACCTGCGTGCGCTGCATTGGCTAAACTGCCAATGTCTTCTTTCCACTCTTCTCCGGGGTCTCCGCAGCAGGCAAAAACATCGGTCCAGCCGGGGGAAATAAAAGCTCCACGGACATCTACTGTTTCAAAATCACCGGAAATGCTTGTCTCAATTTGGGCAATTACCCCATTTTCAATTAAAATATCAACTTCCTTGCCGTTATGCGGGCTTTTGCTGTCGGCAACCCTGGCAGAATGGATGATGATTTTGCTCATGAGGCGGGTTTGGATTTGGCAAATTTAGTTGAGAACCTGTCCCAAAACACAATTATCATCACTTCTACTGCAAAGAAAATGGAAGCAAGCAATATAAAAAGCCGCCAGAATGCACCCTGTTTGGGCAGTGCCAGCTTGGCCACTGTAGCGTTTCCGGTATCGAGCCATTGCGCTTTATTTGACGACATCCAAGGGCTGAAAACATCCTCCTTCATCTGCGCCGGGTCACTGTCTTCCCTATTTTGATTTACTGAAATTGAAGCTGATTTCTGTTTGTCAGAAATGACCTCATAGTTGCCGGCCAGAGCAGGCTCTCTTCCCATAAATATTTTCATGCCCTTTTCTGCACGAATGGCCTCAGCGGCCAGTTCCACCTTGCCATTTTTTAGCACAACTGCCTTGTCTCCGGCAGGAAATGCAGCATTCACCGGAATGAATTTTTTTGACCCTGCGGTTCCGTATAAAGCAGCCCCGCCATTTTCAGCGATAAGTGCATTGGTGAGAACAGGTAAAAACAAACTGCTTTTTACAAAGTTGGTAGCCGTATTCTCGAAAGGCGCGGTAAAAACAAACAGTTTTCCCTGTTCTGCCGTAAAAGCCAGCATCAAGGGGTTTCCATTCTCAAGCCTCAATATAGCTTCACCATTGCCCAACTCACCTTCACTGCTGAAATACTGGAATACTCTTGGCATTTCCACATTGGCCGGCACCGACTTAAACACATTTCTAAAAAACGGATTCTTCAGGCTTTCGGCAGCAAGCTTTAAATTACCGCCCGCTTTGCGAAACACAGGCAATCCAAAGCGACCTGCAAGCCCTGAAAAGTCTGCATTTGGAGCCGGAACAATTACGGCAGCCCTTCCCGAAGAAAGCCATGATTTCAGCAACCCTGCCTGCGCATCGGCTATACCGGTAAATCCACACCAAACCAACACCCCTGATTCGTTTTGAGGAGGAATTCCTCCCACTTTCTTCATTACTCCGAAAATGCTTTGAGACTGAAAAACAGCTTCGACAAAACTGTTGTTACCAATTATAAATAATGGATTAACAGGAGCAGGACTTAAATTCAGGAACAGACGATTATCAAAATCCACCGCAGCATCCTCAATGCTCAACTCTGCGGTACTTACGCCTACTTCGGAAGTGAACTCTATTGAACCCATCGCTTCTGCACCGGGCTCGACTGAAATTCTGCTGATTCCCAGTAAATTGTTTCCTGCCCGCAGTTTTACCGGAAACTCTTCCAGTGCGTTAGAAGTGAAGTTTTTAAGCCTGAAATTGAGTTTGTTTTTTTGCTTTTCCAGTACAAAAGGTTGTTCCAGCCAGGCCGAATCCAGGCTGATATTGGGCACAACTTTACCGGCAACCCTCACAAAACTTACCGTGGTATTCATTTTGGGCAGCGATTCGGGTAATCCGGTAAATGACTGCTGAAAATCGGAAATGACATAGGCATTTTTGTTTTCAGGCCTCAACGCCAGATCTTCCTTCATTCTTTTGAGCACCTTACTCAATCCTGCCGATGAAGGCGAAATCCTCAATGCATCAATATGACGAATGGCATCTGTGGCTGAAGAAAACTGCAATTGCGCCCCGCCCGGGTCATTGCTTAATATTTGAAATACTCCTGCATCACCCCAGCTGTTTACAATTTCTCTGGCTTTTTCCCTCGCCGTTTCAAACAAAATTCCATTGCCGCCGGTGTTTTGCATACTTAAAGAATTGTCGATGTAGATACTGATGGCTGTTTTACCGGTAGCTGCATTTTTTTGGCATGAAGGGATTGCAAAAGCCAATACCAGACAAACAATGGCCAGCACCCGACTAAGCAGTGTAAGCAGGTGTTTGAGTTTGTTTCTGTTTCGTGTTTCAGTTTCAACAGACCTCAGAAATTTAACACGAGTGAAAAAAACTGTTTTGTAACGCCTAAACCGGAACAAATGAACAAGCACCGGAATGGCCACCAGAAGCAAAGCGAAGAGGAATCCCGGATACAAAAAGTTCATTTGTGCGAATTTACGAAGTTGATATCAGAAGCGCTGTTCGAATTCAATCCGGCAGAGAAAATCTACGCAAAACCCATTCAGGCAATGGAACTGTTTTTCCTGTATCAATTGCCACCAAAGCATATTTCACCCAACCACTGCAGGAGCTCTTTCCGGTACCCGCATTTTTTATGTCAAATTTCACCATTGCAATTTCTTTTTCAAGCGATTCAATGTGGGTTTCAACAATCATTTCATCACCCAGTTTCAGGGGTCTTTTGTAATTCAACTCTGTTGAAATCATAACCCAACCCAAACCGGCATCCAGAAATTCCTGCATACTGCACTTGTAGCATCGTGTCATTTGATCGAATCGCGCAGTCAAAACATAGTCAATGTAGCGACTGCTGTGTACATGCCTGAACATATCAATGTCATCAGGCCTAACAGAAAGACGGGTGGAATAAGTTTCAGTGTTCAGCCTCATTAGAAAAGGCCGTTCAGTGTACTTTCAACCTGTTGAATGATTTGAGAGGCGTGCTCCGGATTTTCAGAAAAGTCTATTTCGTCCACATTAAAAATTAGAAGGCGGCCCTTGTATTCGCTTATCCAAGCTTCGTATCGTTCGTTCAGTCTTTTCAAATAATCCAGCCTGATGGCATCTTCATAATCTCTGCCGCGCATTTGAATCTGATGAACAAGTTTTGGGATTCCGGCTCGCAAATAAATGAGTAAATCAGGGGGCTGAATTTGCCTGCTGATGTTCTCGTAAAGAGATGTGTAGTTTTCAAAATCACGGGTACTCATCAAACCCATTGCATGAAGATTGGGGGCAAAAATGTGTGCATCTTCGTATATCGTACGATCCTGAATCACGGTTTTCTCGCCACTTCTTATATCCTGAACATGCTTCCAGCGGGTATTCAAAAAATACACCTGAAGATTGAAGCTCCATCGCTGCATATCCTCGTAAAAATCAGAGATGTAGGGGTTTTCATCCATGTCCTCCAGTTGCATCTCCCAACCGTAATGCCGGGCAAGAATGTTCGTAAGTGTTGTTTTTCCTGCGCCAATATTGCCCGCAATTGCGATGTGCATAGCCATACTGCAATATTAGTAAGGTGTAAAAAGGCTAAGCAAGTTTGAGCCGAAATAAAGTTTTACACAAAAACTGCGGAGGTCACTGCTGAGTTATTTTTGCAAACGCTTTCAATACATAAAATGCTAAGCCGTTTCAAGTCTTTCAACACAGGCCTTCTTTCCCGCATCATGCAACTGGCCATGCCTGAAAGATTCACTTTCTATACTGCCATTTTTCTTACCATAGTTCAGGGCTTCATTGCCGCCATTCAACCCTGGCTTTATCAGCAAACGATAGATAACGCCATCATGACAGCGGATGTAAACACACTTGGCAGGTGGTGCCTGATTATTCTGTCGGCTCTGCTTATTCAAAGTTGTCTGGGTTTTTTAAACAGTTATTTGGCAGAAGCAATTGGGCAAAATGTAATTTATCGGTTGAGGGAGTATGTTTACCGCCACCTCATTTCATTGCAACAAAGCTTTTATGACAAGACACCGGTAGGTACTGCCGTTACCAGAACCATCAGCGACATTGAAACCATTACCGAATTATTCTCCTCAGGCCTAATCACCATTATTGGCGATGCTTTTCAGATAATCGTCATACTAGTATGTATGCTGTGGATGAACTGGAAACTCACCCTCATTAGCCTCAGTGTGCTCCCGTTTTTAATCTGGGCTGCCAATTATTTTCGAAAAGGAGTAAGGCAAAGTTTTCAGGAAGTTCGCAACGAGGTTTCACGACTCAACGCATTTTTACAGGAACACATTACCGGTATGCAAATAGTGCAGTTGTTCAACCGGCAAAAAGCCGAATTCGAGAAATTTAGCGCAATAAACCGAAAACACCGGGACGCCAATATTCGCGGAATATTCTACTATGCTTTCTTTTTCCCTGTTGTTGAACTTATTGTTGCCACCACCCTTGCGCTGATTGTGTGGTATGGAACTTCCGGACTACTGAACAAAGAAATTCAATTGGGCGAACTGACTGCTTTTGTGATGTTTATCAACCTGTTTTTTCGTCCCGTTCGAGCCATTGCCGACAGATTCAACAACATACAAATGGGAATGGTTGCGGCGGAGAGAATTTTCGCATTGATTGATGAAGACAAGAACATTGAAAAAAGCGGCACAAAAAATCCGTCAGAAATAAAGGGCCTAATTGAATTTAAAAATGTTGAATTCTCTTACATCGAGGGAAGCAAGATTCTCAACAAGGTTTCATTTGTTGTAAATCCGGGAGAAACTTTGGCCATTGTGGGACCTACAGGCAGCGGAAAAACTTCATTGGTCGGATTGCTGAGTCGCCTTTATACCCATCAGAATGGTCAAATATTGATTGATTCTGTTCCAATTGAAGATTATAATCTTGAATTATTGCGGCAAAAAATTGCTGTGGTAATGCAGGATGTATTTCTATTCAGCGGTAGCATTGAAGACAACATTCGATTATTTAACAGAGAAATTTCCGAACAGGCAATAATTAAAGCTGCAGAGAGCATCGGGGCCTATGACTTTATCAAGAAACTTCATGGTGGGTTTGGTTTCAATGTAATGGAAAGGGGGATGAGCCTAAGTTTGGGACAAAGACAATTGATTTCATTCATCAGGGCCATTACATTCAATCCATCAATTATTATTCTAGATGAAGCCACAAGCAGCATTGACAGTGAAACCGAAAACCTGATTCAGCTTGCCATACAAAAAATGCTGAAAGGCAGAACTTCACTGGTTATCGCGCATCGCTTGAGCACCATTAAAAATGCTGACCGAATACTCTATCTGGAAAAAGGCAGAATTGTGGAAGAAGGAACGCATTCAGAATTAATGCAACTCAGCGGTAAATATGCAATGCTCTATACAACCCAGCTTGAATTGGGTCAAGAGCAGTTTTTGAGCTGACTTCTTATAATAAAAAAGCCCGCCAATATGACGGGCTTTTCATTTTACAAATTATTGGTTCAGGCTTCTGAAACTGCTTCCATTTTTGAAGCCATCAGACGATCGTACTCTTCTCTTGAACCTGTAATTACATTGTCCCACTGACGCAAGCCTGTACCGGCAGGAATCAGGTGACCTACAATTACATTTTCTTTCAAGCCTTTGAGTTCGTCGATTTTACCTGCGATGGCCGCTTCGTTCAGAACCTTGGTTGTTTCCTGGAACGAGGCCGCACTCATGAAGCTTTGAGTACCTAAAGAAGACTTAGTGATACCCATAAGCATTGGCTGGGCTGTAGCTGAGATGGCATCCCGGAATTCAACCAGTTTCTTGTCTTGTCTGCGCAAACCACTGTTTTCCTGACGCAAATCCTTCAGACTAACAATTTGTCCGGCGTGCATTTCTGTGCTGTCACCGGAATCGGTAACCACTTTTTTGTCCCAGATCCAATCATTTTCAGACTGCAAATCCCAGCGATCAACAAGTTCGCCTTCAAGGAAGCGGGTATCGCCCGGATCATTGATTTCCATCTTCTGCATCATTTGCCTAACGATGGTTTCAATGTGCTTGTCGTTAATTTTTACACCCTGCAGGCGGTAAACTTCCTGAATTCCATTCAACACATATCGCTGAACGGCTCCGGGTCCTTCGATGCGAAGAATGTCCTGCGGAGTGATGGCTCCATCACTAAGTGGCTGACCGGCACGAACATAATCACCGTCGTGAACGAGAATGTGTTTTGAAAGTGAAACCTGATAACGCTTTTCTTCATTGTCCTTGCTGGTTACAATAATTTCCTGGTTACCGCGTTTGCTCACACCGTAAGCAACCACACCATCAATTTCACTAACCACAGCAGGGTTTGAAGGATTTCTTGCTTCAAACAATTCTGTTACGCGGGGCAGACCACCTGTAATGTCTCGGGTACGGGTTGCACTGCGAGGAATTTTAGCCAGGATATCACCTGCTTTAACCCCTGAACCGGCTTTGGCAACAAGAATTGAACCGGTTGGCATGTTGAAATGCTTCACCAAATCACCTTTGCCTCTTACCACGATTACAGGAACTTTGGTTTTATCCTTGCTTTCGGTAATTACCAATTCGCTGAGACCTGTTTGCTCATCACCTTCTTCGCGCATGTTAACGCCTTCAATGATGTTTTCGTATTCAACAGTTCCATCGATATCAGCAATAATCAGCGTATTAAATGGATCCCAGGTACAAAGTTTATCTCCTTTTTTAAGGGTAGCACCCTCCTTCACCATAAGCTGTGCGCCATAAGGTACATTGTAGCTTGTGATAACATTGTTGCTGCGGGGATCGAGGATTCTGATTTCTCCGCTTCTGCCGAGTACGATGTCAGTTTTTTTCATCACACCGGTTTCTTCGTCCATAACCTCTTTTTTCACCGTGCGCATGCTATCGAAGCTTACCACACCTTCATATTTGGTTTCGAGTGTATTTTCAGCCGCAATGTTCATTGCCGCACCACCCGTGTGGAATGTACGAAGTGTAAGCTGGGTTCCGGGTTCCCCGATTGACTGAGCTGCAATTACACCTACTGCTTCACCTGTCTGCACCATTCTGCCTGTTGCCAGGTTTCTGCCATAGCACTTGGCACAAACACCGCTGCGGGTTTCGCAAGTCAATACGCTGCGAATCTCAACTTCTTCAATTCCGGCTTCATCTATTGCTGCTGCCAGTTTCTCGGTTACTTCTTCGCCTGCACTGGCCATCAGTTCACCGGTTGATGGATTGTAAATATCATCAACCAAACAACGACCGAGAATTCTTTCGTTCAAACTCTCAGCTACTTCGTCGTTATTGATAATGGCGGACATCGCGATACCACGAAGGGTTCCGCAATCTGCATCAGTAATAACAACATCCTGAGCAACATCGTGCAATCGACGGGTCAGGTAACCTGCATCAGCCGTTTTCAATGCTGTATCTGCAAGACCTTTACGGGCACCGTGAGTAGAAATGAAGTATTCCAATACATTCAAACCTTCTTTGAAGTTTGAAATAATCGGGTTTTCGATGGTATCACCGGTTCCACCACCTGTGCTCTTTTGAGGTTTTGCCATCAAACCACGCATTCCGCCAAGCTGACGAATCTGTTCGTTTGAACCACGGGCACCGGAATCGAGCATCATATAAATCGGGTTGAAACCCTGATCATCGCTGCTCAATTCTTTAATCAAAATGCGCGCAAGATGATTGTTCACCCTTGTCCAAAGGTCAATTACCTGGTTGTAGCGTTCGTTGTTGGTAATGAAACCCATGTCGGCATTGCCCTGAATTTCCTGCACTTCTTCGTAAGCTTTGGCAACCAGCTGATCTTTTTCGTCAGGGATTTTCACATAACTCATGTTAAAGCTAAGTCCACCGCGGAATGCATACTGGAATCCAAGGTATTTAATGGCATCAAGGAAGTTGGCTGTTTTAGCCACACCTGCCGCCCTGATCATGCCTGAAATGATGTCACGAAGGTTTTTCTTCTTCAACAGTTCATTGATGTAACCGTATTCTTCAGGCACAACCTGGTTAAACAGGATGCGACCCATAGAGGTATCAATGATTTTATAAAGATATTCATCTCCTTCTTTTACGCGAACCCTGCACTTCACTTTTGCGTGTAGGTCAACGCGCTTTTCATTGTAAGCAATAACGGCTTCTTCTGTTCCGTAGAATGTAAGGCCTTCACCTTTTACGGGCTTTTCAGGGGTTCCCACACGATCTTTGGTTATGTAGTACAGCCCCAAAATCATATCCTGAGAAGGAACCGTAATGGGAGATCCGTTTGCAGGGTTCAGAATGTTGTGTGAAGCGAGCATCAAAAGCTGAGCTTCTGCAACCGCTGCATTCCCCAATGGAACATGCACCGCCATCTGGTCACCGTCAAAGTCAGCGTTAAAGCCTGTACAAACCAAAGGATGCAGCTGAATAGCCTTACCTTCAACCAGCTTGGGCTGGAAGGCCTGTATACCAAGTCTGTGAAGTGTTGGAGCACGGTTAAGCAGAACAGGATGGCCCTTCAGAATATTTTCAAGAATATCCCAAATTACAGGATCTTTCTTTTCAACTATTTTCTTGGCTGTTTTTACAGTTTTAACAATACCTCTTTCAATCAGTTTGCGAATGATAAACGGCTTGAATAATTCTGCCGCCATATTTTTTGGCAGGCCACATTCATTCAGTTTAAGGGTAGGACCTACCACAATTACCGAACGACCTGAATAGTCTACCCTTTTACCCAGCAGATTCTGACGGAAACGACCCTGTTTACCTTTGAGCATATCACTCAGTGATTTCAGAGGTCTGTTGCCTTCGCTTTTCACAGCCGAGGCACGACGCGTATTGTCCAGCAGAGAATCAACTGCTTCCTGCAGCATTCGCTTTTCGTTTCTCAGAATCACCTCGGGAGCCTTGATTTCGATCAATCTCTTAAGACGATTGTTTCTGATAATCACACGCCTGTAAAGGTCATTCAAGTCAGATGTGGCAAAGCGGCCTCCTTCCAAAGGCACGAGTGGGCGCAGTTCAGGTGGAATTACAGGGAGCATTTTCATAATCATCCACTCAGGACGATTTTCTCCGGTGCGCTGTGCACTGCGGAAACTCTCAATCACCTTCAGACGCTTCAAAGCCTCTTGCTTACGCTGTTGGCTTGTTTCGGTAGCGGCCTGATTTCGGAGTGCATAGCTCAGCTTGTCCAGTTCAAGACGAACGAGCAATTCATTCAGCGCTTCAGCTCCCATTTTGGCCACGAACTTGTTCGGATCATTGTCCTCAAGCATTTGATTCTCCTTGGGCAATGAATCGAGAATGTCGAGGTATTCCTCTTCTGTCAATAAATCGAGTTTACTTACATTGCCTGCAGCACCGGGCTGAACAACCACATACCTTTCGTAGTAGATGACCATATCCAGCTTTTTGGTGGGCAGTCCCAGCAAATAACCAATTTTATTGGGAAGAGATCTGAAATACCAGATGTGAGCTACAGGAACCACCAGTTGAATGTGGCCCATGCGTTCTCTGCGCACTTTCTTCTCGGTTACCTCAACTCCGCAACGGTCACAAACGATTCCTTTGTAGCGGATTCTTTTGTACTTGCCACAATGACATTCGTAGTCTTTGATTGGTCCGAAAATTCTTTCACAGAACAATCCACCCATTTCGGGCTTGTAACTGCGATAGTTGATGGTTTCAGGCTTGGTTACTTCACCAAAGCTTCTGCGCAATATGATTTCAGGTGAAGCCAGTGAGATGCGAATCTTACTGAAATTGCTTCCGATTTTTTGGGTTTTCTTTTGTAGTTGCATAATTCGCTTCGAGCAATTATTCTATGAATGAAACTTCCAGACCCAGACCTCTCAATTCGTGTACAAGTACATTGAAAGATTCTGGTGTTCCGATATTAGTGAGGTTTTCACCTTTAACAATGGCTTCGTATGCCTTGGCACGACCTGTGATGTCATCTGATTTCACTGTAAGGATTTCGCGCAGAATGTTTGAAGCACCGAATGCCTCAAGCGCCCACACTTCCATTTCACCGAAACGCTGACCACCGAATTGTGCTTTACCACCCAACGGCTGCTGGGTAATGAGGCTGTACGGTCCGATTGAACGGGCGTGCATCTTATCGTCAACCATGTGACCCAGTTTCAGCATGTATATGATACCAACCGTTGTAGGCTGATCGAATTTTACACCTGTTAAACCGTCATTCAGATAAACAAGGCCATTTTGAGGAATGCCTGCCTTTTGAGTCCATTCTGAAATTTCCGCATTGGTAGCACCATCGAAAATGGGGGTAGCAAATTTAACACCCAACTCTTTTCCGGCCCAGCCAAGTACGGTTTCATAAATCTGACCCAGGTTCATCCTTGAAGGTACACCCAGAGGGTTAAGAACGATGTCAACAGGGGTTCCGTCATCGAGGAAAGGCATGTCTTCTTCACGAACAATTCTGGCAACAATACCCTTGTTTCCGTGACGGCCGGCCATTTTATCACCCACTTTCAACTTTCGTTTGTTGGCAACATAAACCTTTGCCATCTGCAAAATACCTGTAGGCAATTCATCGCCTACGCTGATTGCATAATGTTCGCGCTTGAAGTTGGTTACCCTGTCGTTGTAGACATTGATGAAGTTGGTCAACGCACGAACGATGAGTTCATTTTTGGTCTCGTCGGCTGTCCAGTTGTGATAGTTTACATTGCTGTAATCGATACTCATCAGGTTCTTTTGGGTAAATTTGGTACCCTTGGAAATGAGCTCTTCACTGTACATGTTGTAAACACCCTGACTTGTTTTGCCGTTTACCAGTTGGAACAACTTCTTCACCAGTTCATCCTTCAGTTCAGCGAGTTCTTTGCGGTGATCATCTTCAAGTTTCTGCAAACGACCTTTATCGCTGGCCCTTACAGTTTTGTCTTTTTTGCTCTTGCTGAACAACTTTTTATCAATAACCACTCCTTCGGTGCCGGGAGGCGCTTTCAAAGAAGCATCCTTCACATCACCCGCTTTGTCTCCAAAGATGGCTCGAAGCAGTTTTTCTTCAGGCGAAGGCTCGGTTTCACCCTTAGGAGTTATTTTTCCTATGAGGATATCCCCTTCTTTCACTTCAGCACCAACTCGGATCAAACCATGCTCATCCAGGTTGCGGGTCATTTCATCGCTAACATTAGGAATGTCGTTAGTCAATTCTTCTTCCCCTCTTTTGGTATCGCGAACTTCAAGTTCGAATTCTGAGATGTAAACAGTGGTGTACCAGTCGTCTTTTACAACTTTTTCAGATATCACAATCGCATCTTCAAAGTTGTAACCCTGCCAGGGCATGAAAGCAACTTTCAGGTTTCTACCCAAAGCCAGTTCGCCTTGCTGAGTAGCGTATCCTTCGCAAATCACTTGTCCTTTTACAACGCGGTCACCTCTTTTTACAATTGGGTGCAGGTTGATGCATGAGTTTTGGTTAGTACGACGGAATTTGGTCAGAGCATAACTTTTTGAATTGCCGGTAAAACTTACCAGATCATCGTCGTCGTTGTGCTCGTAGCGAATTTTAATTTCCCTTGCATCCACATATTCAACAACTCCGTTGCCCTCTGCATTAATCAGAGAACGACTGTCGCGGGCTACTTTTTCTTCAAGCCCTGTTCCTACAATCGGAGCCTCAGGTTTGATCAAAGGAACAGCCTGACGCTGCATGTTCGAACCCATCAGGGCACGGTTGGCATCGTCATGCTCAAGGAAGGGAATCAGCGAAGCGGCAATGGAAACAATTTGGTTAGGGGCTACATCCATGTAATCCAGTTTCCCCGGATCTACCAGCGGGAAGTCACCTTCCTTGCGGCTTTTAACCAAAGCTGTTTTGAAGTTGCCTTTTGCATCTACCTCGGCATTCGCCTGGGCAATGGTTTTTCCATCTTCCTCTTCTGCACTGAGGTAAGTAATTCCTTCCTCAATTTTACCGTCCTCTACTTTTCTGTATGGCGTTTCGATAAAGCCCATGCTATTGATTTTAGCATGAACGCAAAGTGATGAAATCAAACCGATGTTGGGACCTTCAGGAGTTTCAATGGTACACAGACGACCGTAGTGCGTGTAGTGTACATCCCTTACTTCAAAACCGGCTCTTTCACGACTTAAACCACCCGGACCAAGGGCCGAAAGACGGCGCTTGTGAGTGATTTCAGCCAGAGGATTGATTTGATCGAGGAATTGAGAAAGCTGGTTGGTTCCAAAAAACGAGTTAATCACACTGCTCAAAGTTCTGGCATTCACCAGATCCTGAGGTGTAAATACTTCATTATCGCGAATATTCATTTTTTCGCGAATGGTTCTAGCCATACGGGCAAGTCCTACACCGAACTGAGCATACAACTGTTCACCTACGGTTCTAACGCGGCGATTGCTAAGGTGATCGATATCATCCAGTGCTTCCTGCCCATTGTAAAGGTGAATAAGGAATTTGATGATGCTGATGATATCGGCCTTGGTCAGAACCTTCACATCCATTGCAGTATCAAGTCCCAGCTTTTTATTAATTCTGTATCGTCCTACATCACCCAGATCATATCTCTTGTCTGAAAAGAACAATCTTTCAATAATACCACGGGCAGTTTCCTCATCGGGTGGATCAGCGTTTCTCAACTGACGGTAAATTACCTCAAGGGCTTCCTTACCATTGTTGGAAGTATCTTTCTGCAGGGTATTGTAAATAATATCGAAATCGATATCTCCGGTATTTTCAGTATTGAGAATGATGGTTTTAACACCTGCATCCACAATTACATCAATGTGATCATCTGTAAGGATTGTATCCCTTTCCAGAATCACTTCATTTCTTTCGATTGATACCACTTCACCGGTATCTTCATCTACAAAATCCTCAATCCAGGTGCGAAGAACCCTGGCAGCGAGTTTGCGGCCAATCACTTTCTTCAGACCCGCTTTGCTTACTTTCACTTCTTCACTGAGTCCGAAAATATCAAGAATATCTTTATCGCTTTCGAAACCAATGGCACGGAGCAGGGTAGTTACCGGGAATTTCTTTTTACGATCGATGTATGCGTACATCACCGCATTCACATCGGTAGCAAATTCAATCCATGAACCCTTGAAGGGGATTACCCTTGCTGAGTAGAGTTTGGTTCCGTTCGAGTGTATACTTTGTCCGAAGAATACTCCGGGAGATCTGTGAAGCTGGCTAACAATAACCCTTTCAGCGCCATTAATGATAAAGGTACCATTTGGGGTCATGTAGGGTATGGTTCCCAGATATACATCCTGAACAATGGTTTTAAAATCTTCATGTTCCGGATCGTTGCAGCTTAGTTTTAACTTTGCTTTCAGAGGCACTGCATAGGTCAGCCCTCTTTCTATACATTCTTGAATTGTGTATCTTGGAGGATCCACGAAGTAATCCAGAAACTCCAGAACGAAAATATTGCGTGTATCTGTGATGGGGAAATTTTCGCGAAATACCATGAACAGACCTTCTCCCTCACGCTTGTCGGCGGGAGTATCGAGTTGGAAAAACTCCTGAAAGGACTTCAATTGTACATCGAGAAAATCGGGGTAATCGATGGCATGTTTAACCTTGCCGAACGATATCCTGTTGTTTTGTACTGTGCTCAATTTTTTAATTTTTGGTTAGACAATGGACTTATGGCTCTTAAACGCCCAAAAGGCCCGCGGAAATCCGGGGCCGTTTGGGAGTAATTTGGATGACGCTTACTTGACCTCAACTTCGGCGCCCGCTTCTTTCAGTTTCGCTGCCAGATCTTCGGCTTCAGCTTTTGAAACCTTTTCTTTAACAGCTTTGGGGGCTCCGTCTACAAGATCTTTGGCTTCTTTCAGACCCAGACCGGTCAGATCTTTTACAATCTTAACCACATTTAATTTGTTGGGGCCGGCATTAGCCAGGATAACATCAAATTCAGTCTTCTCTTCTGCAGCAGCAGCTCCACCACCTGCGGCGGGGGCAGCTATAGCAACAGCAGCAGCAGCGGGCTCAATGCCGTGCTCCTCTTTAAGTATTTGAGCAAGCTCATTTACTTCTTTAACAGTGAGACTAACCAACTGATTCGCGAATTCTTTCAGATCTACCATTGTTTTATTGTTTTTTGTGTTTTTGTTTTTTTAAAATTATCTTTCCGACAAGGCTTTTACCAGTCCTGCCACTTTTTGTCCTGCGTTGCTCTGCAATGCACTGATCACATTCTTAGCCGGTGACTGCAGCAATCCAATTACCTCACCAATCAAATCTTCTTTTGATTTCAGGTTAACCAAATCATTGAGCAGGTGATCGCCAACATAAACGCTGCTGTCAATCCAGGCTCCTTTAAGCTGGGGCTTGTCACCCTTGTCGCGGAATGCCTTAATTGCAGTGGCCGGGGCTTTCATGTTTTCCGAAATGAGCACACAGGTAGTACCTTTCAGCGCACCTTTCAAATCACCGAAATCTTTACCACTGTTTTCCATAGCGATATTCACCAGTGTGTTTTTCGCCATGCGCATACTGATGCCGCTTTGGAACAACAATCTGCGGAATTTATTGGTTTGGTTAGCACTCAGTCCCGTGGTATCGGCCAAGTACACTACATTGTTTGCTTTGAAGGTCTCCGTCAGTTCGGCAACCACTTCATGTTTTTCTGTTCTGTTCATAATCAGATTCCCGGTATTGATTTAACATCCACATTTACACCCGGACTCATGGTGCTGCTCATATTGATGCTTTTGAAATAAGTGCCTTTGGCGGCAGATGGCTTCAACTTGTTCAGAACTTGAATAAGCTCGATAGCATTTTCACTCAGTTT
The DNA here is from genome assembly GCA_947459165.1 of Flavobacteriales bacterium. Lineage (GTDB taxonomy): Bacteria > Bacteroidota > Bacteroidia > NS11-12g > UBA955 > RGEC01. The sequence continues at coordinate 16,056 of CANHCW010000002.1, read as the reverse complement.
ATCCGCATCGAATGACACTTTGCCGATTGAGGTGTGAATGATTCCTGTTTTGTCAACCTTGAAATCAATCTTACCTGCTTTTACCTCTGTAACGGCTTTACCCACTTCCATGGTAACTGTGCCACTTTTGGGGTTGGGCATGAGGTTTCTTGGTCCCAAAACCTTACCCAGTCGGCCGAGTTTAGCCATTACGCTTGGTACGGCAATGATGATATCGATATCAGTCCAACCACCGGCAATTTTCTCAATGTAGTCATCCAATCCTACATGATCAGCTCCAGCATCTTTTGCTTCCTGTTCTTTATCAGGAGTGCAAAGCACCAGAACCGTTACAGTTTTACCCAATCCATGAGGCAGTGAAGCCACACCCCTTACCATCTGATTGGCCTGTTTTGGATCCACGCCGAGGCGCACATCGATATCTACAGATGAATCAAATTTGGTTGAAGTAATTTTCTTCACAATTTCGCAAGCCTCTTTCAATGCGTAAGCTTTACTGCTATCGTATTTGGAAAGCGCTTCTTTTCTTTTTTTACCAACTTTCATTTTCGTGCTTCTTTAATTTTTTAGAAAGGGGCATCTCCCGTTATAGTGATTCCCATACTGCGGGCAGTTCCGGCCACCAGTTTCATCGCTGATTCAACGGTAAAACAATTAAGATCCGGCATTTTGTCCGTAGCAATGGTCTTCACCTGATCCCAACTTACAGAACCAACTTTCTTGCGGTTGGGTTCGGCAGAACCTTTCTGAATTTTTGTTGCCTCAAGCAGCTGAGAAGCCACCGGAGGAGTTTTGATGATGAAATCAAACGATTTGTCTGCGTACACAGTTAAAACTACGGGAAGTATTTTTCCCATTTTTTCCTGAGTGCGCGCATTGAATTGTTTGCAAAAATCCATGATGTTTACACCCTTTGAACCCAATGCAGGGCCGATGGGGGGGGCAGGATTAGCCTGACCACCTTTCACCTGGAGTTTTACGAAACCTGTTATCTCTTTTGCCATTACTGTTACTTTTACAATTTTTGAACCTGATTATAGTTTAATTCGAGTGGTGTTCTGCGACCGAAGATCTTAACCATCACTTTCAACTTTTTCTTTTCGTCGTTGATTTCTTCAATCACTCCGTCAAAATCGTTAAATGGACCATCAATCACTTTCACAGCTTCACCCACCAAATACTGTTCTTCCTGAACGGTGGCTCCACCTTCGCTGAGCTCATCGGCAGTACCCAAAATACGACTTAATTCGTTGGGCCTCAGTGCAACAGGATTGTCTTTGCTGCCTAAAAAACCCACTACTCCTGAAACCGACTTGATCAAAGGAATCACTTCAGGATCGGAGAAGTCTGCATTAATCAAAATGTATCCCGGGAAAGCATTGCGTTCTTTCACCACTTTTTTGCCATTCTTAATCTGATAAACCTTCTCCGTTGGGATGAGAATTTCGGGCACATAATTGCTCTTTCGGGCTCTTTCGAGCTCGACTTCTATGTTGTGCTTAACCTTTTTTTCCTGTCCGGTTATGGCACGCACAACATACCATTTGTGCTTTTCTTCCGCCGCAGTCATTGCTTATCTGAAAAGTTTGTAAAAATTGGTTAGAGCAACGCCAAGACCGCTGTCCATCAGCCAAATGACCAATGAAAACAGAACGGAAGCCACCAGAACGATTCCGGTGCTTTCCGTGAGTTCATTCCATGTAGGCCACGAGACTTTGTTTACCAACTCGTCGCGGGTTACGCGGAAATAATTACCGATTCTTTCAAACATTGCGCTTCTATTTGCACGGGCACTAGGATTCGAACCCAGATCAAAGGTTTTGGAGACCTCTATTCTACCATTGAACTATGCCCGTATAAAAGGAAGCGGCGAACCGCTTCCTTTTTGGTCAATTGTTCAGGATCACTCGATGATTTCGGTAACCTGACCAGCACCTACGGTACGGCCACCTTCGCGAATCGCGAAACGCAGACCTTTTTCCATAGCGATGGGCTGAATCAGCTCAACAGATATCGAGATGTTGTCACCAGGCATAACCATTTCGGTTCCTTCAGGCAACATAATTTCTCCGGTTACATCCGTGGTACGGAAATAGAACTGAGGACGGTATTTGTTAAAGAAAGGAGTGTGACGACCACCTTCTTCTTTGCTCAGTACATAAACCTCAGCTTTGAATTTTCTGTGGGGAGATACTGACTTAGGTGCACAGATTACCATACCACGACGAATATCGGTTTTTTCGATACCGCGCAACAGCAAACCTGCGTTGTCACCAGCTTCACCACGATCGAGCAGCTTGCGGAACATTTCCACACCTGTGCAGGTGGAAGTAAGGTGAGCACCAAAACCGATGATGTCAACTGACTCACCCACTTTGATTACACCGCGTTCGATACGACCTGTAGCCACAGTTCCACGACCTGTGATAGAGAATACATCTTCCACAGGCATCAGGAAGGGCTGATCAACCAGACGGGGAGGAACGGGAATCCAGTTGTCAACGGCATCCATCAGCTGACGGATCGTGTCAACCCACTTGCCATCACCATTCAAACCACCAAGGGCAGAACCGCGGATGATAGGAGTGTTGTCAGCGTCGAATTCATAGAATTTCAACAGATCGCGAATTTCCAACTCAACCAGGTCAAGCAGTTCTTCGTCGTCTACCATGTCAACTTTGTTCATAAATACCACCAGACGAGGAACACCCACCTGACGGGCAAGCAGAATGTGCTCGCGGGTTTGAGGCATGGGGCCGTCAGTTGAAGCTACCACCAAAATGGCACCGTCCATCTGAGCCGCACCTGTTACCATGTTTTTAACATAGTCAGCGTGACCCGGACAGTCTACATGCGCATAGTGACGGTTCGCAGTCTGATATTCTACATGCGCCGTGTTGATGGTGATACCGCGTTCTTTTTCTTCGGGAGCTGAGTCGATAGAGTCGAAAGATCTTTTTTCCGACAAACCGGCGTCAGCCAGCACCGTAGTGATAGCAGCGGTAAGAGTGGTTTTACCGTGGTCTACGTGACCAATCGTTCCGATGTTTACGTGAGGTTTGGAACGGTCAAATGTTTCTTTTGCCATATTGATTTGATGTTTGTGTTTCTGTTACTAAGTTTCTGAGCCAATGATGGGATTTGAACCCATGACCTCTTCCTTACCAAGGAAGTGCTCTACCCCTGAGCTACATCGGCTTGCTGAAGCAACTTCTTCATTTTTCAATGAAGAAACTGGCTCCGATCTGGAGCGGGAGACGAGGCTCGAACCCGCGACCTACAGCTTGGAAGGCTGTCGCTCTACCAACTGAGCTACTCCCGCAATTGCAACCGGAACTTAGGTGTGGGGAAAGAAGGATTCGAACCTCCGAAGTCGTAAGACAGCAGATTTACAGTCTGCCCCATTTGGCCACTCTGGTATTTCCCCGGATTTATTAACTATCCGGTTGCGATGAGCCACCTGTCGGGATCGAACCAACGACCTACTGATTACAAGTCAGTTGCTCTACCAGCTGAGCTAAGGTGGCATGTTTAAGAACGCGGAACGAATACACGCCCCGTAAAAAGGACTGCAAAAATAGCGTTTTTTTTCCACTTGTCAACATATACCCCGGCTTTTTTTTAAAAGTCCCAAACTCATCAAAATCAAGCACCTTGTTTGTACTTGGTCAGTTTTTTTTCAACCCGGCCTCCCCTGCCGCAACAACTTATTAACTTTGCCCCCTTTATGAAGCGAATTTATATCGCCATTGGCATTCTCGCAGCCATCGTGGCCCTATTCTTTATATTGAGGCAAAATCCCAACAGAACCGGTAACACCGATCCATCTGTGCTGCGTCTGAAGAATCCAAAAGCTGTTACCAAAATCCTGCTTACGCCCAACAACAAAAAACTATCATACATTATATTATATAGGGATAGCAAAAATGAGAACCGCTGGATGGTGAAAAATGAGCATTCTGTTGAATTTGCCGATACACACAGCATTCGTGAACTTTTGTTCTGGGTTATGTCCAGAATAGAAGTCAAAAATCCGGTATCGGACGGTGAAAATGAGAATGTTACCCGAGATTTAAAACTCAATGGCATCAAAGCAGTATTTTATAGTGGCGAAGAAGAGCTGCACACCGTTTATGCCGGAAACCCCACCCCAAGTCAGGAAGCCACCTATATGTATCACACTTCCATGGAAAGACCGGTTGTAGCCGGCATTGGAGGTTTCAAAGGATACCTGACACCCTATTTTACAATTGATTTCGATGCGTGGAGAAGCCCCGTCCTGATTGATCTTCCCGCCGAAAAGATAAAATCTGTAAAAGTGGAATGGCCCCAAAGCCCGAAGGAAGGTTTTGAAATTGTAAAAAAAGAGGGCGTTTCGTCTTTGTTTACTTTGAAGGGTCAACCAGTATCAGGTGTGCCCGATGCCCGTTTAATGTCGTACCTTGAAAGATTTCAGAATCTCAGTAGAGAATATGGTGAAACAGCGGGTATCAATCGCAAGCCTGCGCTGCGCGACAGCATTATCAACGCAGGCTATTTCTTTAAAATTGAAATTACAAGCAGCGACGGCAACAAAAAGGCAATACGATTATACAAAATGGCCGTCAGCAGTGAAACTTATACCCCTGTTCTGCCTGATGGCAGTCCACGCCGTGAAGAATCAGAAACTTTCTGGGTTCAAATCGACAATAAAAAGGAGTTGTGGGTCATTCAAAGCTCAATCATTAAAAGCCGCATGAAAACGATGTCTGAACTCACAATGCAGGCAAAAAAACCCTGACCAACTGTAAGATTATGTCGTTCGCCATCATTGGAGCAATCATCGGTTTTCTTTCTGCAGGCCCCATAGCCGCGGTGTTTGGCTTTCTGATAGGCATGTATCTTGAATATGCCGGAAAACAGAATTCGAACAGCGAATCAACAGAACGAAATACTTCAGGCAATTATGAAGGCGTTTCAGACTTTTCTCATCAATTGCTGATTTTGATTGCCGCCACAATGAACGCCGACGGTTCAGCAATGAAGAGTGAACTGGAACTGGTAAAGCGCATGCTCGTGCGAACCTACGGCGAATACAAGGCATCGAACTTGCTCATTATACTTAGGGAAATGCTGAAAGAGCCACAGGATGTGACTCAGGTTTGCCGTCACATAAGGGCCAGAATGGCATACAGCCAAAGGCTGGAGTTGCTTCACATACTTTTTCGTATTTCCCGCGCCGATGCGGAAATCAATCCAAGCGAATTGCAACTGCTGAACTTCATCGCCACGCAAATGGCCATCACCACTCCCGATTTTCTTGCCCTGCGGGCAATGTTTGTAAGCTCTCCCGATTCAGATTTTAAAATTCTTGATGTATCATCGGATGCCGGCGAAGACGAAGTAAAAAAAGCCTACCGTAAAATGGCTATGCGCTTTCATCCCGACCGATTGCAGGGGCTTTCAGAGAACGAGAAAAAGGCGGCCGAGGAAAAGTTCATTGCCGTGCAAAAAGCATACGAGAACATTAAAAAAAGGAAGGGATGGGCCTGAAGGTTCACGGAGCCCTATTTCTGGTTGCCTTATTGTATGCCATTTTATTCAGCTGGGCGGGACAAATCATGCCCGGTTACCTCAGCCCGGAGGCTTTCGTTTTCCTGCGCGTAGTAACAGCCTTCTCTTTATTCAGTTTATGCGGCTTTTTATTTGTGAAGGAAAAAGTAGAATGGAAATCTGACTTCAAGCGGTTTGCCATTTGCGCATTCTTCGGCACTGCCGCCAACATGTACTTGTTCTTCAAAGGCCTTAGCATGACAAAACCCATAAACGGTGCTGTTTTGATGCTGGTTACGCCAATATTTGTAGCCGTTTTTGAACAGTTCAGCCAAAGGCGCAAACCCGGTTTGGAATTGATCACCGGCATTGCAATGGGGGCGCTTGGCGCATTTTTGCTCATGTGGAACAAAGGTGTTGGCTTTTCTTCCGCTACTCTGCCCGGTGACATTTGTGTAGCCGTAAATGCCGCATTTTATGCAGTATACCTGATACTTGCTAAAAAGCTGGCCAATAAATACCATGCAATAACCGTAAATAGGGTTACATTTGGTCTGGGCGTGCTTTACATGGCCCCTTTGGGTCTTTTTCCCCTTCTGGGAAGCTCTTTTCAGCATATTCCTTTTGAAATCGAGTTGAAAATTGGCTACACATTGCTGTTTACAAGTTTTTTGGTGTACCTGCTCAATACATACGGAATGAAGAGAGCAAATTCCTCACTTGTGGGTGTTTACATTTACCTTCAGCCTTTGCTTGCAAGCGTTATCGCCGTTTTTCTGGGCAGAGACATTCTGACCTTCGAAAAGTGCTTCTATGCCGGCATGATTTTATTTGGGGTGTGGATGGTTTCTTTTGGACGAAGATCAAAAACTCCTTCAACTGACTAAGGAATTCTTCAGCCTATTATGAGGTTTTGATTATCTTTGCGCTTCATTATGCAATCGAAAGAAGCCAACGACATACTTGCTAAGATACAAAAATCGGTTGACAAAAGCGGAATAGACGCTGACTCAATGATTTCTCAGCTGCAAAAAGCCAGAGAGTATGCGTTAAAGGAAAATGATCCACTGCTTACCCGTGCCCTTCGTTTGGCTTGGCAGCACCTTGAAGCCAATGGTGGTTTTGAAATTTCCTATTTGGAAGAAGCAGAAACACAGGAAGAAAACTTCAGCTATATGCTGGCATTGATGCAGAAATCAGACAATACATACAATCGCGACGAGCTCAGGGAAATGACAAACCTGATGCAATCGGAAGCCTGATGATCCGCAAACGGAGTCATATTGCCCTACTTTTCATTTTCTGTCTTGGTTTTCTGAGTCTGCCCAAAAAATGGGTTCACGATTGTCATTCTCACGAAGAACTTTTAGAAATTCATGACGGCATAGAACTCAATGAAGACTGTCATTTCTGTAGTTACGAATTCCAGGCCGATTCTCCGGCTGATTTGAGTATTCCTGCTCCTTTTTTTAGGTATCTGACTTGTATTGTTCGCTTTGAACCCTGCGAGGCCCCAAGCATTTTTGTTCAACAGCTGCACAATAAGGCCCCTCCGAGCCTGCCCTGTTAAATTTATCTAACAACAGGGCGAAAGTCTGCCGCGCCCCTTCACGGCAGGCACCAAGGAGAAAAATGATCAAACATATCATTGCAATGATACTGGCACTGCCGGTATGGACTGCTTGGGCACAGATGCCCTGCAGTCTCAACATCAGGGGAATTGTACTTGATGTGACTGATTCTGCGCGCCTGTCAGGTGTTGAGATCTTTATTGAAAAAGGTCATATTCACGACCACGCAAAGAGCAACGGCAGTTTTCTGCTGTCTGAAGTTTGCCCGGGCATGCAGCTTCTGGAATTTGAAAAATCAGGGTACGAGCATATACACATAGAGTTATCAATTCAAAAAGACACCTTTATATATATATGGATGTTTCCCAAGGCAAGATTGTCCGACACCATTGTGCTCTATCATTATTCAGAGGAGGGAAAAACCTTAGCCGAAAAAAGCCGCAGCGCCGACATCAAAGCGGGCAGTAACCTGGCTGAAGCCACGGCTCAAATCCCAGGAATAAGCCTGATGCAGGGCGGAAAAAACCAGGCCAAACCCATGCTTCGGGGAATGTATGGTCTGAGACTTCCGATAATTGCGGGCAATTTCCGTCTTGAAGGACAGCAGTGGGGCAATGATCACAACCCCGAGGCGGACCCCAATTCATTCGAACAATTAATAGTATTGCGCGATGCCAATGCGTTGTTGTACGCCCACGATGGTCATTTTGGAACAATCAGACTGATGAATGCACCTGATGTGCATGCCGGAGAAAGTTCGCTGGATCAAACACTGAGTTATTCATCAAATGGAAATCAAGTTGCGTCAAAAACCAAATTCGTAAGACAGACCGAGGAGGGTAGCCCAATTTTTTACGGCTCGGCATCGTTGCGCAAGGCCGGAAATTACAGCATCCCCGGGCTTATTATTGACAACACCGGACTGGAGGAATATTCCCTTTCAGGTGGAGTAAAAAAAATGAACTCTGATGGTTTCGGGGAACTTACAATAAACGCCTACAGATTTGAAGGTGGCATATTCACCGGAGCAAGGGCAGGCAATGTTAATGATTTACTCAGTGCTATTCACCGTTCTTCGCCGGTTTCATCTAACCATTTCACTTATACAATTGATGCTCCTAGACAGGTTTCGGGGCATGTTGATATTCAGTATCAAAACCTAAAAAACCGTGGACGAAATTACCGCCACTGGTTCACTGACCTGCAATACGATCAGCGAAGGGAATTTGATTTTCATCGCAACAGTCAGCTTCGTTTCCCCCAGCTGGATTTGTACTTGCTTGTTCCCTCCATTAAATATGAATTGGGCAAACGCTTTCAGAACAACACCATTGTTAAATGGGGCGGTGCTGCCAGCCTGCATGAACACCAATATGGAGGTTTTTACTTTTTACCCGATTTCACGGGGTACACAGGCGGCACATTTACCGAAATAAGCCGTCAACTCAAACAAACACACATTTCATTCTCGCTTCGTGGGGATGCCAAAGGTCTGAATTCCCAGGTAAGAGAAAACGGGAAATTGAGCAGCGAGAAAAGAAACTTTATTAACTATAGCTCAGCACTTTCCCTAAGAAAAAGAATCCATAAAAAATCAAACACAAACAGCACTTTGCTCTCGTTCAACGCTTCCAGAACCTGGAGAGCCCCCTGGGTGAATGAACTGTATTCTTCAGGTGTTCATCATGGTGCTGCTTCTTATGAAAAAGGCAGCCGGAATCTGTTACCGGAAATATGCTACCGGTCCGAAGGCATAGCCGATTTTTCAGACAGAAAATGGCAGGCATTTGTATCACCCTACCTGGCATACATACAAGGTTTTATAAACCTTTCGCCGATGAGCACTCCCATAGTAACGGTGAGAGGCGTTTTCCCCGGATTTGAATATACACAAGGCAATTTGTTTATGTACGGGATTGATGCGGGCATTGATCTGGATTTAACCAAACATCTTCAATGGCACTGCGACTTTAATTATATTTACCAGCAATACAGCAAAAGCAAGCGCTACCCCGCATTCATTCCCCCGGCGCGAATCAAACAGAAGCTTAATTTTAACCATTCAAAACTGAATGCCGCACTTTGCTTCGAATACACCTTTGAACAAAAGCAATTTACTGCCAATTCCGATTTTCTTCCCCCACCCGGTGCATTCGGTTTGTGGTCTTTAAAACTAAGCGGCAAAAGTCCCGATTCCCGGCTTGGATTGGAAATTAACAACCTGTTCAACATCACTTACCGAAGTTACCTTGACCGATTCCGTTACTTTATGCCCATGCCCGGAAGAAATGTGAGCCTTTCATGGCATCATCATATTCATCATCACACCAAAAAACACAGCAAACCCAATTAAAAATTCATATGAAAAAAACAATTTCATTCTCAGCTCTGTCAGCCATGCTGACCATCTTCATTTTTTCATGCCACAAGCATGATGAAGGCGAACTCATTACCACAGTGCGTATTGCACTCACACCCATTTCAGGTGGAGCCACCACTACTTTTGTATGGAGTGATCCGGACGGACCGGGCGGAAATGCACCAACACAAACAGACACCATCAAACTGAAAGACAGCACCGAGTACAAGGCTGAAATCAGCTTTTTCAATGAAAGCGATGGCAAATCGACCGACATCACACCTGAAATCCGCAATGAAGGCAAGGAACACCTGGTTTGTCTCAGCGGACTGCCCATAGCCAATCTGGTTATCAATGCCACCGACAGTGATGGCAAATATCCCATCGGTTTGCAGAGCAACTGGAAAACCATTTCCCAGGGCAGCGGATTGCTAAGGGTAAACCTGAGACATCAGCCCAAATCGAAGGATGGCAACTGCAATGTTGGTGAAAGCGATGTGGATGTTCAATTCAATCTTTTCATAGAACCATAATTTTCTCCGCCTAAAAAATCTCACGAAACGCCCGCCTAAGCGGGCGTTTCCCTTAATTTTGCAGTCTATGAGTTCAGAAAGCGCAAACCTGAAAGGCACAGCCTTAACCGAGTTACATATTTCTCTGGGTGCCAAAATGGTTCCTTTTGCAGGCTTCAATATGCCTGTATTATACACCAACCTTATTCAGGAACACCACACGGTTCGCAATGATGTTGGGGTTTTTGATGTAAGCCACATGGGCGAATTTTTTGTTGAAGGGCCCAATGCGTATGAACTGATAGAATATGTAACCAGCAACGATGTTTCTGCTCTAACCGATGGTCGTGTACAATATTCGTGTATGCCCAATGACGAAGGTGGTATTGTCGATGACTTGCTGGTTTATCGTTATAACGAGCACAAATATTTGTTGGTGGTGAACGCAGGCAATATTGAAAAAGATTTCGCCTGGATCAGTTCACACAATGCAAAATTTGGTGCCAAACTGAGTAACCACAGCGACGATTACAGTCTACTTGCCGTACAGGGGCCTAAAGCCACGCAAACCTTACAGAAACTCACTTCTGTAAACCTCAGCGATATTCCCTACTACCACTTTACCATGGGTGAAATGGCAGGGCTGCAAGAGGTAATCATCAGCAATACCGGCTATACCGGAGCAGGAGGTTTCGAAATTTATGTTAAAAACGCCGATGCCAAAAAAATGTGGGAAGCGATTTTCACTGCAGGCGCTGATGCCGGAATCAAACCTATTGGTTTGGGTGCAAGAGATACTTTACGACTGGAAAAAGGGTTCTGTTTGTACGGAAACGACATTGATGATGCCACTTCTCCCATTGAAGCCGGATTGGGATGGATTACCAAATTCAACAAACCTTTTGTGAATTGGGAATACCACAAAAAAATAAAGGATGATAAGCCCACCAAGAAACTCGTTGGCTTCAAACTTATCGACAAGGGAATTCCCCGTCAGCACTACCCTGTTTGCGATGAAAACGGAACCAAAATTGGCGAAGTAACAAGCGGCACGATGTCACCCACATTGAATGAAGCCATCGGTCTTGCTTATGTGCCTTCCGGTATTTCAAGTCCCGGTAGCACGCTTTACATTGAAGTAAGAGGCAAATTGCTAAAAGGCGAAGTAACGAAGATTCCCTTCGTTTAAAACTACCATTCAAATACAGAAACCCGGCCGTCTCCACCACCGTAGGTGGTAATCAGACATTGGTTCGCAGTAAATGAAATGCCGATTGGCATTCTGATTTTAAACTGCCTCACCGCTTTAAATGTTTTTAGATCGATGATGGTGGCTGCACTGTTGTACCAATGCAGCACTACGGCATAATCCTGATTTTTGTCGGTTGAAAAAAGTAAGGCATTGAACTCAGTGCCAACCTGTCTCATTAATTTCCCGGTTTCCGTGCTGTATTGAGAAAACGACTTATTGCGGTTATCGCACACATAAAAAGATTTTCGGTCCGTTGACAATTGCATGTGCCCCGGATTGCTTGTAATGGGGATACTTTTTACAATGCTCAAAGTGGCAAGATCAAATACCGTAACGGTGCCGCCTCCCATGTTGTTCACATAGGCAATATTCTTTTCCCTGTCAATGGCAATTCCACGGGGATACTGGTGAGCTCCGGAACCAATTGTAACATTTTTAACCGCTTTCATTTTGTCGCAATCAACAAAAGTAACTGAACCCGAAACCCAATTGGTGGTCATCAACATATTGGTTCCAGGAATAACAGAAACCATTTTGGGCATGTGGCCTGTGGCGGCTGCGGGCAACTGCAATCTTGTTTTTTTTCCATTCAGTTCCTTTGTTACCCAAAATTTACGAGATGGTTCAGTTGCAGGAGTTTCGTTTTCGAGCATGTTATATTTTACAACGGCATCACCATTGTACAGCGAAACGAATACAAAACGACCTGCTGAATCAATAGCGCAGTCAACTGGCTTTTCAGCAATACAACCTTCAACTTGTTTAGAGTTGTCGTTGTAACCTTTCACCACAGACCTGTCGAAGGTAATTTTCTCGCGAATTTTACCTGCTTTCAGATCAATCACCCAAAAACTGCTGCCTTCCAGGTCGCAGGCAACGGCCAAATCGCCTTTGGGCGAAACCTGAACCGATTTAATGCCGAGCCCTCCGCCAAATTCATTTTTCAACGAAAAGGCTATGGGGTTCATCAATTTTGCAGAATCGGGAGCAGGAGTACTGCGCTTTTCAGCAGTCACTGTTCTTCTCTTCACTGAAACTGCCCTTGGAGCCTCGTCAGATGAACTAATGACCTGAACTGTCAACAAAGAAACCGCACAGGTCAAAACTGTCACGACAATAAACTTTCGCATCTATACAAAATCTACTCTGCGAAGGTAGAATCAAGAAAGATCGCTTTATTCAGGGATGCCCAGGAGTTATCGGCACAATACTCACAATGTCCGAAATCCTTATATGGCAGTGATTTGGAAGCTCAATGACCGCGGATTTCACATCGTAATTAACAATGCTGGAAATCTGGGTAATCACTTCACAGGATCTACCTATAAATCGAATTTCACAGATTTCACCGATTTCAATATAATGCTGCAATTCTTTGAAATTGACACTCATTTTATTCAAACCTAAGCGCATCAATTGGATTAAGACGGGCTGCTTTGTTGGCGGGATAAATTCCTGCAGCCAGTCCCACAACCATGCAAACCAACACTGCGGTGAGCATCCACTGCCAGGGGATAATGAAACCCGAACCAAGACCGAGCCCTACCAGATTCCCCAGCAGAATGCCGAAGAGAATTCCGGCGAGGCCACCAATCTGACAAATGACTATCGCTTCGGTTAAAAATTGATTGCGAATGACTTTGGATGACGCACCCAGCGCTTTTCTCACGCCAATTTCCCGGGTTCTTTCCGTAACTGAAACCAGCATAATATTCATTAAACTAACGGCAGCTCCCAGCAAGGTAATTATTGCAATGATGGTGCCTACCGCCGTTACCATTTTCAAATTATCAATGGCATCTCTTGCCAAAGCATCACTTTTGGTTAATACAAAATTATCTGTTCCCGACAATCCGGTACCCCTGATTTTTCTCATCATCAAATAGGCCTCATTCATGGCCGGATCGAGTTGAGACACCTCATCAACAGCAACATTGATGAAGAAATTTTCACGGCCATCCACAAAATCCTGCCTGCTTCGGCTAACTGGAACGAACACGACCCTGTCTCCACCCGACATTCCGAGACTTGAGCCCTTTTCAGCCAATTCCCCAACAATGCGGTATCGCTTCCCATTCACAAGAATCTCTTTTCCCACCGCATTGGCATCAGGTATTACACTGCTAACAATTTCTTTTCCTACAATGGCCAATGGCAGTGCAAGTTCCACATCGTTGGATGTGAAATTTCTCCCCTGTGCGATATCGTAACTTGCAGTCTTCAGGTAATTTTCGTCCACTCCAATCACCCGCACATTCGGATTTGTTTCCTGCCCTTCATGTTTCACTTTAGCCGTCATGGCAGCGTTGCGACTGATGGATACATCGGATGGAAACTGAAAATCCCGTTTGAAACGGCTTGCCTGAATATAAGAAATGGCATCGGCCTGTGCTGCAGAAATCGGGCCCCCGTGGCGTTGCACTCCCTGGGTATTGCGAATGTTAAAACTCTGAGACCCCATTCTTGAAAAGGTTTTTGTAATGGCGAAATTCATGGCATCGATGGAAGTAAGAATTCCCACCAACGCAGAAATACCGATTGCTATAATCAGACAGGTGATGAAAGCCCTTAGCAGGTTGCTTTTCACCGCATCAATACCCTGCCCTATGTTTTCAAGCAATTTCAAAATTTATTACACCCCTCAGGTGCTGAAGCTTTGTCCGCAGCCACAGGTGTCTTTTGCATTGGGATTGTTGAATGTAAATCCCCTGTTGTTGAGCCCGTTTTCCCAATCTATAACCATACCCAGCACATACATTACATGGGCTTTGTTCATCACTACCTCCATGCCCTGAATCTGAAACTCTTTATCTCCATCTTCCTTCTTGTCGAAGGCCAGCAGGTAACTCAATCCTGAGCAACCGCCACCTTTAACACCAATTCTTAAAAAAGACTCCTCTGCCGTTACCAGCGAAGAACGAAGACGGTTTAACTCCTCTATGGCTCCATCAGTAAAAGTTACCGGAGCCGTTTGTATTTCTTTTTCCTGCAAAGTTTCCATCTTGAAATAAATCGATATGCAAAGTTAATTCATAAATGCCAACAAGAAATGACCATGAAAAGGGAGTTTAGAATACAATACTCTAAGCTGTAAATCGTTTTATCTTTGCAACCCTTTTTAGATGGAAGCCACTCAAACCCTGCTCGAAATTCTGAAGTTTACACTTCCCTCGGTCATTGTGTTTCTTACTGCCTACTTCGTAATCAAGAATCAGTCAGAAGAAAACCTGAACAAAATACGCATTGAAATACAGCGACAAAATCAACAAACCGTAACTCCCATAAAGCTTCAGGCTTATGAAAGACTGGTTTTGTTTCTTGAACGAATCAGCCCTCAGCAGTTAATCGCAACCCACAGTCATCCCGACCAAACAGCGGGATCTCTTAAGTTTCAAATGATAGGTGCCATTCAACAAGAGTATAATTACAATCTTTCTCAGCAAATCTATGTATCAGCACAAAGCTGGAATCTGGTAAAGGTGGTAAAAGAACAGGTCATTGCGCTTATCAACGAGGCTTACAATGGTCTTGAACCGAACGCAACACAAACCGACCTAAGCAAGGCCGTTATAGAAAGTATGATTGCCGCCGGGCAGCAACCAACGGAAAAAGCCATCAACTTTCTGAAGGCAGAAGTGGGATTGTTTTTTGGCTAAACCAAATTAATTAAAGCATTTTGAAAGAAACAGATTCAGGTATTCCCATTCAGGAACTTTACTCATCCGGCCCCGGTTTAACAGAAAAACCGGGTGAATTCCCCTTTACACGAGGCATTCGAAAAGACATGTATCGCGGGCGATTGTGGACCATGAGACAATACGCCGGTTTCAGCACGGCCGAAGAAAGCAACAAACGATACCATTATTTGCTGTCACAGGGAACCACAGGATTATCCGTAGCCTTCGATCTGCCTACCCAGATTGGTTACGACAGCGATCACCCCATGAGTGAAGGAGAAGTAGGTAAAGTGGGTGTGGCTATTGACTCGCTGGCAGATATGGAATTGTTATTTAAAGGAATACAGCTCCAGGAAATCACCACAAGCATGACCATCAATGCAACCGCATCTACTTTGCTCGCCATGTATGTGGCCATAGCCAAAAAGCAGGGTGCCGATTTGAGCAAGATTTCAGGAACAATTCAAAACGATATTCTAAAGGAATACGCCGCGCGCGGAACTTACATTTACCCTGTAAAGCCCAGTATGCGCATTATTACTGATATTTTCGAGTGGTGCAGCAAAGAGTTGCCAAAATGGAATACCATTTCCATCAGCGGTTACCACATTCGTGAGGCAGGCAGCACGGCAGCTCAGGAACTGGCTTTTACATTGTCGAACGGCAAAGCTTATGTGAAGGCTGCGCTGGATAAAGGGCTCGATATTGATGTATTTGGCAAACGACTCTCCTTCTTTTTCAACGCCCACAACAACCTTTTTGAGGAAATAGCCAAATTCAGGGCCGCCCGCAAAATTTGGGCAAACATGATGAAAGAAATGGGAGCCAAAACCCCCGAGGCCATGATGCTGAGGTTTCACACCCAAACAGGTGGCTCAACCCTTACAGCCCAGCAACCCGACAACAACATTGTAAGGGTAACCATTCAGGCACTGGCTGCGGTATTGGGCGGAACACAAAGTCTACACACCAATGGGTTTGACGAAGCCCTCGGCCTGCCGACCGAACAGGCGGCCACCATTGCACTCAGAACGCAACAGATTATTGCACACGAAAGCGGTGCCGCCGACACTGCTGACCCTCTGGGAGGCTCTTACTATATTGAATCACTGACTGAACAAATTGAAACAGAAGCCCGGAAAATAATTCAACG
>CANHCW010000001.1 GCA_947459165.1 Flavobacteriales bacterium | reverse complement strand
TTCTTCGCCAAAAATGCTCAAACCAATAAAAATATAGGTTCCAAACACAAGAATCTGCAGTAAAATACTTCTGAAATACCGGCCCAGCATTTCATTCATATCCCTCATTACTCTTTGTGCGGCAGGCTCGTGTTTGTCGGGAATGAAAATGTGTATCAATCGGTAAAACAGAAACTTTTCCTTTAGAAAGAAGAATGTGATAAACAACACAGAAAAAATCCAGCCGCTTACTGAGCTCAAAGCACCCAGCACATTGCCAACCAATGCCTGAATATTGTTCAGTTTTATCCAAGCCAAAAACTGCTGTTTTACCGTTTCCGGTGAAAAGTTCACACCCTCTACACCCCATTCGCTTAATTTACGGTTCACATCCGCGATAGGCGGCCCAAAACTGCGCTTGAACTCATCGGGGGTAATATGGCCCAATGCCGAAGCCTGATCGAGCAAAGGGGGCAGAATAGCCCTGAGTAAAATAAAGATAATTGCAATGATAAGAATCAGGCACAAAGAAGCATATACCGATCTGGGCAGGGGTTTCTTTTTCCACCTGATTTTGTTCTCCATCAACGCCATCAAAGGTGCCGCCAAAAAACTGAGCAATGCAGCAACAATAAAGTAAGCAATAATAGACCTCAGATACCATGCGGTAACAAGGAGGAGCAGAACTCCCAGCCAGGATATGACGCGGTTACGCGTTATCTTCAATGTTCTTGTTTTCAGAATTGTCGGCTACATCGGTGTCGGCCTTCAGCTCTTCCTCTGATTCAGGAACGGCAACCGGCTCCTGCACCGAAATTACATCGCGAATTTCCTCAAAGGCTTTTGACTCGAAGGGGCGTTTGCCAATCAATCGTTCCAAATCGGACTGAAACAGAATTTCCTTCTGCAGCAGTTCTTCGGCAATAGCCTGCACCTGTTCTTTCTTCTCCAGAATCATGTTGCGGGTTCTTTCATACGCTTCACTCACAATTCTGCGTACTTCCTCATCAATCAATTCTGAAGTTTTTTCGCTGTAGGGTTTCTGATAACCGTATTCTCCCTGAGGATCGTAAAAAGACAGGTTGCCCACCTTTTCACTCATACCATAAATGGTCACCATGCTGTATGATAGTTTGGTGATGCGTTCCAGATCATTTTGGGCACCTGTGCTGATTTTTCCGAAGAAGATATCTTCTGCAGCACGGCCTCCAAGTGTCATGCACATGCTGTCGAGCAATTGCTCTGTGCGATACAGGTATTGCTCCTTGGGCAAATACTGCGCATAGCCCAACGCAGCCACGCCACGAGGAACAATACTCACTTTCAGCAACGGATCGGCGTGTTCCAAAAACCAGCCTGTAACAGCGTGGCCGGCTTCGTGGTAAGCCACAATGCGTTTTTCTTCGGGCGAAATGATTTTGTTTTTCTTCTCCAAGCCCCCAATTACCCTGTCGATGGCATCCTGAAAGTCTTTCATATCCACCTGTTCTTTGCCGTTTCTGGCAGCAATCAGTGCGGCTTCGTTGCACACATTGGCAATTTCAGCACCGGCAAAACCGGGTGTTTGTGCCGCTAATTTATGGGCATCCACATCTGTAGCCAGTTTGGTGAGGGGTTTCAGGTGTACCTTGAAAATCTGCTCCCTGCCTGCCAGATCGGGGCGATCCACACTGATTTGCCTGTCGAATCTTCCCGGGCGCAATAATGCGCTGTCGAGAATATCGGGACGGTTGGTTGCGGCCATGATAATCACACCGCTGTCTGTTCCAAAACCATCCATTTCGGCAAGCAACTGGTTCAGTGTGTTTTCTCTTTCGTCGTTGCTGCCCTGCACCAGGTTTTTACCCCTTGCACGACCCACGGCATCAATTTCATCAATAAATATGATACAAGGTGCTTTTTCCTTGGCTTGCTTGAACAGATCGCGAACGCGGCTCGCGCCCACACCCACGAACATCTCTACAAAATCGGAGCCCGACAACGAGAAAAATGGAACACCTGCTTCACCGGCAACAGCTTTAGCCAACAGGGTCTTACCTGTACCCGGAGGGCCTACCAACAAAACGCCTTTGGGGATTTTTCCGCCCAAACTGGTGTATTTCTTCGGGTTTTTAAGGAAGTCAACCACCTCCATTACCTCTACTTTGGCTTCTTCAAGACCGGCAACATCCTTAAATGAAATGTTGACTTTGGTATCTTTATCGAAAAGCTGGGCCCTGGCTCTGCCGATGCTGAAAATATTCGGGCCACCGGCACCGCCACCTCCAACCCTGCGGAATAGGATGCTCCAAATGATTAGGAAAATGCCAATAAAAAATATCCATTGGAACAATTGCCCAATCAGATCGCTGGTCACTTCAAACTTCACCACAACCTTGTTGGGATCCATTTTTTTCTCTTTCAACTCGGCTTTCAGCGTTTTCAGCTCATCGTTAAAATAGCCTTTTTCAACTTCAAACTGAAAGTCGGGTGGCCTGCTGCCCAGCAAATCTTCGCGCTTGTTTCCCTTCTTTTTGTATTGGTCTTTCTGAGCCGCAGTGGGGGTGAGATACACCTCAACCACATGCTCGTTAATCATCACCAGCTTTTCTACATCTTCCTGCAGTATCATCTGCCTAACATCGTTCCAGTTTGTTGCCTGTCCTGCATTTCTGGGGTAGAAGGTTAAAACGATCATCACCAGGAAGAGTATGCCGTAAATCCAGTAGGGATTAAAGCGAAAGCCTCCGCCGGACTTGCGGTTGTCGTTGGGATTTGAATTTTGGTTGTCGTTCATTTTCAAATGGTTCGTAAAGTCAGTTCAAATTATGCGCCGTATCGATGTTTCTTCGACAAAACTACTATGTAAAACGCCCAAATTCAAACAACCTGACAGAAGGAACCAATCCACCTGACAAATATGCCGATTTTCGGCATCGAACAAAGTATTAACAACTAGCGTTGAATAATGATTTTTTCGTTCCGGATTATTCCGTCTGCGTTCAATCGAACAAAATATATTCCCGGTGCCCAAGAGTCGGTTTGAATGCTTCCAAACCCATTGCTAAGCGTTTGTTTTGCAATTAGTTTACCTGATAAATCCCTGCATTCTGCAATGGCTTTTTGTCCGTTCCAGGAAACAAACAACTGATTCTGTGCAGGATTGGGGAATAGTCTCAATTGTTTTTCATCGGTTTTGGATGTTCCGGAAAGCGGAATTTGCAGG
Organism: Flavobacteriales bacterium; assembly: GCA_947459165.1. Classification (GTDB taxonomy): domain Bacteria; phylum Bacteroidota; class Bacteroidia; order NS11-12g; family UBA955; genus RGEC01. The sequence continues at coordinate 42,238 of CANHCW010000001.1, read as the reverse complement.
CGAACAGCAGGCATTTTTACATTGCTGTACAGGCGGTATTCTCCGGCTTGTAAATTCACAGGCACGGCAATATTGCCAATGCGCATGCTGTCTCCACTGAAAACCTCATACCACTTTCCGGTATCCTGAAAATACAAAGTACTATTAACGGCTTTTACATCAGTGTTGGCAATCATGTGAACGAATTGTCCATTATCCTGCAACCATGCTTTTTTCACCGGGCTGTTCAGCTCAAAATTGTTGTTGCCTGTGTGAAACACCTGATACTGATTGCGAAGATTCATCATGGTAGCAAAAACATTGTAAACATTCAATCTGCGCTGATCCTTCATGTATTCCCAACGAATGGGTTTTTCTCCGGTTCGTCCATTTGTGTTGATGCCCACATCGTAACCCAGTTCTCCAAACTGCCAAATCATTTTTGGGCCGGGAATACTGAAAAAAATCACTGCTGCCATTTCGGTTCTTTTCAAGCCCGTCGCCAATGTTTTAACATTATAGGCGCCATTGGAATTGCCAAAAGTGATGTTTTTATACATCATCCTTTCCTCATCATGGCTTTCCATATACGAAAGCAATCGAGGTGCATTCCATCCACGGGCCTTGTAATTGCTTCCCCAATTCAGATCGGAAGAATAACCCATAGATGCTTCCGTATACGGACCATTTGCATTCCCCCAAAAATAAAATCCTTCCCCAGCCAATTCTTTTTCTTCAGAGTTATCTGCAAAGTGTTCCAAAATGAGCAATGCATCGCTGTTATAACTGCGAACCACATCACGAATGCGCTTCCACAGAGCAATGCGACTTGCATCGTAGTAACCCCATGCAGTTGTATTGCCCAGTGTATTGTTTTGGGTGAATCCCTTGGAAAGATCAAACCTGAATCCATCTACATCAAATTCGGTGAGCCAATACTTTATTACCCTGTCAACATAAGTCTGAGTGGCCGGACTTTCATGATTGAAATCGTAACCCACATTAAAGTCGTGCCGGGCAACTGGGTTTAACCATGGGTTGTCTGCCGCCGGCTGATTCAAACTGCTGTTCCAATACAACTGACACAAACTGCTTTGCCCAAAGGCATGATTCAGAACCGCATCGAGAAATACGGCCATGCCCTGCTTATGGCACTCGTCGATAAAGGCTTTTAATTGTTCAGGACTGCCGTAATATTTATCCGTTGCCATGTGGTACGAAGAATTGTAGCCCCAACTGGAATTGCCCTCAAACTCATTCACCGGCATCAACTCAATGGCATTGATTCCCAATCTCTTTAAATATGCAAGGGTATCAATTAAAACAGTATAACTGTGCGTCGCAATGAAATCGCGAATGTGAAGTTCATATACATTCAGTTTGGCCGGATCCTGAATTTTGAAATTCCTGTTTTTCCAGTCAAATGGTTTCAACCCTGGTCTGATAACACTCACCAATCCGGTTGTTTTGCCGGAGGGATAATTGGGTAAACCCTGAAAATCAGCCTTGTTTATGAATCCATCATTCCAAGGATCAAGCAGCAGTTCACTTAGAGGGTCGGCAATTTTTAAGATGCCATCAACTATGAACTGGTAACCATATTGTGTTCCCGGTTTCAAGCCGGAAATCTTCGCCCACCAGCGCTTGCCATCCGGGGTTTTGTTCATGAACTGGGGTATGCTTAATTGCCAATTTGAAAAATCGCCGTTTACATACACGAATTTTTTATTGGGGGCATAAAGCGAAAACAAAACGGTGCTGTCATTCAGGTAGTTTACACCATCGAGCATTCCTGCAGGAAGAGCCTCTGTTTTCACTGTTGAATTGATCATTACATTCAGCGTATCTGAAGCAGTTATCCCCCCTTTTAATGCTTTCACTACGAAACGATGATTACCGCTTGCAAGACCCGTAACATTTCTTTTGTACTCTGAAGTCGTCTGGGTATCAACCAACACTCCGTTGTCATAAAATGATACAAGCGCCTTTTCAGAAATGGTGGCGATTATTTTTAGGGTATCGCCGGTTTCAAAAATACCCGGAATTTCTGCGGGTGAAGTAAAGGTGGCCTTTAGCCCGGCTTGAAAAATGGTGGCGAATATATCAGTACCATCTGCGTTGCGTCCAACTTTGTTTCCTGATTTGTCGCGAAAAACAAAAGCGAGTTTCAGCACTTTCTCATTGGCCGGAACTCCATAGAATGTGGGAATATGAAGCTTGAATCTGTAAACATTGTTGCCTACATAAGTCATTTTTCTGGGCAAATCGTCAGTACCCCAAACACCCTTTACATAACGCCACTCCACCGGTGTTTTACTCAACTCGGTAATAACCCCGCTGTGAATGTACACATCGGGTGGTCCCAGATCCTTCAAAACAGCATTTCCTTTGGTTGCGTCATAATAAACCATTACAGTATCTGTTTGCAACGCAAAAACCGGGTCAAGGGTAACCTGAGAGAAACTCTGGCCGATAAGACCAAAACTGATTGAAAAAAGTAAAATTTTAAGGCGATTCATATTCAACTCAAATATCAGAAAAAAAGGCAACCTTCAGTTATTGAAAGTTGCCTTTTTGTTTTTGCTTTTTTAGTTTTTACTCAAAAATGATCAAGCTGGAAGAAGACTGACCATTTGAAGAATTAACACGCACCAGGAAAGTACCGGAAGTTGGCTTACTGATGGTGCCTGTGGCTGTTCCTTCAGCGAAGTTGTACACTGCAACCACTTTACCGGCCAAATCCATCACCTCAACGCTGTGTGAAGCTGATTTGTCAGCGAACAAAATATTGGCGTTGCTGCTTGCAGGGTTGGGATACATGGCGCTAACCACTTTGGTGTTCTTTTTTACAGAAGACATAGCCGCTTTGTAAGTGGCGCAACTGTCGTATTTGAAAATTACCAAAACAGTGTCTTTGGTTAAGCCACTCAGGTTGATCGTTCTGTTGAAACCGCCCAAACCATTGTCGTTTCCGCAACCACCGGTTTTGAAATCACCTTTTTCACCATCCTGATCACCACCGCGTCCATTGAAAAACTTAAACTGGTAAGATCCGGGAGAGAAAGCTGCCTGCAATTCATATACATCGTCTTTGTTGGCATCGGTCATGCGCAGGGTATCTTTGGTCCAGTTGCACAAAGACTTACCTGAAATGGCATCCATGAAATCACCTGCCACATAGAGTCCGGCAGCATTCACAATCACATCACCCATCCAAACGCGGAAGGTTACATTAATTGGGGTAGTTTGGGCAGGAATGCTGTAGCTGATATCACCTGTTGTGGTACCATCGGTGTTTACTGTGTATTTTTTGTTGGGGCCTACCAATTTCCAGCCACACTGGTTTTCAATTCCCCATTCCCAGTTGCCTTCTTCAATGTTCTCTTTCAAAGTCCAGATGTTGTCACCTGCTTTTGCATCACCGTTGGTTCCATCATCAAACATGGGCTTGGCAGACCATGAGAACATAGATCCTTTCAAAGAAACCTGAGATTCTTTTTTGGCTAAATCGGAAATGGTAAAGGTTACAGGGTGAGTGGGTTTTGCTTTGGGAATAACAAATTCAGTTTCGCCGGTTACGCTGGCACCCGCTACTGTAAATTTGGCATTAGCGCGGCCCGAAAGCAACCAGCCACCGGTTTGATCAACAGCTCCCCACTCGTAAGTTCCGTCGGCAACGCCTGTAAATTTTACAGACCAGATGTTGTCGTTGGCAGTAGCATCACCATTGGTTCCGTCGTCGTAGGCAGAAACTTCTGCCCAGCCGTTGAACGCACCTTTTACTTTAATAGCTGTTTTGTTTTTGTTGTTCTGATCATTCACCATCAGTGTAACATCAGTTTGAGCACTCAGACCTGTTGCTGCAGCCAGAGCACAAATTGTTAAGTAATTCTTAATCATGGTTTAAGTTTTTTGTTTCGTAGCAAAACTAAAAACAATAAGTGTAAAAAAGACACTTTGAAAAAATTTTTTTACTTTGTTGAAGAAATTCACCCGAAAGATGCACCCTAAAAAATTGTTAATTAATTGTTTTTCTTTGTGTTGTGTTGTTTTTTTGTTTCCTAAAACAGCCCGGTCACAAACAAAATTCCGCATTGAACCACCCTATTGGTTCACACAAATGGGGTCTAAAAACCTTCAATTGCTCCTGTATGGAGAAAAAATTACTCACATTTCATTCAAAACTGACCAGCCCGATTTGATTCAAATTACTGATACCTGCAACTCACTGAGCAGTAATTACAAAATACTCTATCTCACCATTCCGGAAAACTTTATCGGAACATTCAACCTGCTTTACGGTAAAAATTTCAAAAGCAAAATACCCTATGAAATAAAGGCGAAACCGAAATCAGGAAAGCCGATAACCGCCGCCGACCGCATGTATTTGATTATGCCTGATCGATTTGCCAACGGGAACAATGGCAATGACAATGCAAAGGATATGGTTGAAAAAGCCGACCGAAAAGCCCTGCATGGAAGACACGGAGGAGACATAGCCGGCGTGGCTTCTCACCTTGGACACATCAAATCGCTGGGCTTTAACGCCTTGTGGATGACACCCTTGCTCGAAAATAATCAGCCCGAGCAAAGTTATCATGGTTATGCATGCACCGACCATTATCGGATTGATCCCCGCTACGGGACACTGAATGACTATGCAAACCTGGCACAACAATGCCGTGATTCAGGCGTAAAATTCATTTTAGATTGCGTTTACAACCACATCGGTAACAGACATTTTCTCTACCGCGATATGGTGTCACCTTCCTGGTTCAACAGCAGTGGAGATACATTCAGAAGAACAAATTACAGGGTTGCCGCCCTTTCAGACCCGTATGCCGCCAAAAGTGAAGTTGAAGGTATGACCCGTGGCTGGTTCGATACGCACATGCCCGATCTGAATCAGGACAATCTGCACCTGGCGCATTACCTCATTCAAAACACGCTGTGGTGGATTTCGGTTACCAATGCTTCAGGCGTGCGTATTGACACATATCCTTATTCACAACCTGCATTTCTTGAAAAACTCAATCTCAGACTGAAGGCAGTTTATCCGGAAATTTTTGTTTTTGGTGAAAGTTGGGAACATACCATCACAGCTCAGGCGGGATTTGCCCCGAACAACATTGGCGACAAAAATAGCATTGTGCCCGATGCCGCAACCGATTTTCAGTTCTGCTTTGGGCTGGAAAAGGCATTGAACGAACCCTTTGGCTGGAATACCGGCCTAACCCGACTTTATTATATTCTGGCTTCGGACAGACTTTACAAACACCCGGAGTTGCTGGTAACATTTGCCGATAACCACGATTTAAACCGTATGCATGCAACTTTTGGGCAGAATGTAAAAAAAACACAACTGGCTTTGGCCCTGACTTATATGTGCAGGGGAATTCCCTGTGTTTTTTACGGAACCGAAGTACTGATGAGGGATACCGGCGCGCATGGTGCCATACGCAAGGATTTTCCCGGTGGCTGGCCCGGTGATTCCTTTTCTGGTTTCGATGCCATGAACCCCTATCAAGTCATGTATGAATTTATTCAATCCCTGTCATCAGTTCGGGCAGAATATGCGCAACTTTTTATAAGAGGAAAAAGAACCCATTACATTCCCAAAAACGGGGTGTACGCATTCTTTATAGAAGGTGAAAAAGATGTGCTGGGAATATTTGCGAATCAGTCCAATCCCCAATTCACTCCAAACTTTAAACTATACCCCGATATAGAGGCAGATTGGGATTCAGGTAAAGTTATTGTTTCCAATGAAAATGCCGGACAGCCGGAAAAGGGTTTAACACCAAACGGCATAATGGTATTACATTTTCGGAAAAAATAGATTTTTCAATCTTTCATTCGGATTAACCTGCCGTCATTCACATAAATCATGGAAACAGCGGCAAACAGCATCATGGCGCCGCCGGTCAACAAAGCATAGATGGCTTGGTTGCCAAATATGAAAGCAACCATCGGTCCCGCAAGTAAAGCGCTGGTAATTTGAGGAATGGTGATGAAAAAATTGAAAATACCCATGTAAATTCCCATTTTACCTGCAGGTATGCTTCCGGCCAGAATAGCATAAGGCATGGCCAGAATACTTGCCCAGGCCATTCCCACTCCAATCATGCTAAAAATGAGGTTGTTGGGATTGGTAATGAAAAACATGGAAATTAAACCCATTCCACCACAAACCAGCGATAAAGCATGGGTTTGCTTTCTGCCAATCAACCTCACGATTGCCGGTAATACCAGAGCATAAATGGCACTCACACCATTGTAAATGCCAAACAATATGCCAACCCAGTCGCCGGCTTTGCCGAACACTGCCTTTTGGACGCCATCATACTCCGATATTCCAACGGGCAAGCCGTATGCATTTTCAGCAATTCCTTTGGTGGTATAAACCCACATGCAAAACAGTCCAAACCAGCTGAAAAACTGAACAAGCCCCAATTGTAGCATGGCCTTGGGCATTTTACCGAAATCGCGAAAAATTTCTGACAAACCTGCTTTGTCGTCTGATTGCTTTTCTCCATGATAACGGGCGTAGGTTTCGGGATCGTATTCGCGGGCAAACAGTATCGTAACCAGAATGCTGGCCAGAAAGAAGGCTGCACCTGCGTAAAAAGAATACACAACATTGTCGGCCACATAGCCCCGTGGAGCTACATTGCTCACATGAAACAGGTTTGTCATCATCCAGGGCAACCAGCTTCCCAAAACAGCACCTATACCAATCAGAAAAGTTTGAATACTAAAGCCAAGGGTGCGTTGTTCGTCGCCCAAATTATCGGCAACCAAAGCTCGAAATGGCTCCATAGCCACATTGATACTGGCATCCATCAAGGCTAGAAATAGGGCGCCGAACAGCAACGCCGATTTTCCTGCGAACCAGGCAGCACTGTTGGGTAAAACCACTATTGCAATGCAGCACAGCAAGGTTCCGGCCAGAAAATAAGGTTTTCTTCGTCCCAGTCTTGTCCAGGTATTATCGCTGAAATAACCAATCAATGGTTGCACCAGCATGCCGGTCAGCGGAGCCACCAGCCAAAACCAGCTTAGTTCATGCACTTTGGCTCCAAAATCTTCCAAAATTCGGCTGGCATTGCCGTTTTGCAGACCAAAACCGCATTGAATTCCCATAAATCCAAAGCTCATCCAAACTATTTCAGCAACCGACAGACGGGGTTTCTTTTCCATTGTTTTTCAAATTAGAAGTTTCGCAAAGTATGCAATAAACAGCAAAGTGTCAAACTTACACTTTATAAGACAGGTCGCAGAATCACTAGATTTTGTGAAATTTCGATTTATCGAAACGATAAAGCCCCGCCGGTTTGTGTGCAACACCTTTTTGTTTCTCGTTCAATGGAATGATAAAGGATGTTCTCAGTACCTTCCGGCGAAAATTTCGCTTATCAAAATGATCGTCGAGAATGGCTTCGTATAATTTTTGCAGCTGCGCCAGTGTGAATCTTTCGGGCAACAATTCATAACCCAGAGGTTCAATATAAATTTTATGTTTTAAGTACTCCAACGCCTTTTCAAGCAAGGCATTGTGGTCGAAAGCAAGTTGGGGAACTTCTTTAACCTTCACCCACATGGCTTGCCTTGCGAACGAACTGGGTGAAATCTTAAAGTTTGATTTTTTAACCAAAGAAGTATAGGCCACGGTAATCACCCTTGCCTCGGGATGCGCCCGGATACTGTGCAGCCAGTCCTGATCTTTTTGTTTGTTTATGCGTGCCGGATCGCCAAATGTATAAACCTGTTCCAAATAAATATTCTTCAAACCGGTCAATTCGCGCAAAACGCGGTTTGCGGCCGCATCCAGAGTTTCATCTTCGTATATAAGGTTTCCGGGCAGTGCCAGCAAATCATCTTCTATCCGATTTTGGCCGGCATTTCGTTCAATCAGCAAAACTTCCAGTCCATCGTCCTCAAAGCTAAAGATAACACAGTCAACGGATACATTGGGGTTAATGCGGGGTTCGGTCATCGGGGGTATCTTGCGAAGGCAAATATAGAAACTCAACACTCATTGAATGTTCATTATTTTTACCGCATTTTCAGGTGTGAATAGTTTATCCAAACAAATTGATTTTAGTTTGTGTACAAAATACACTAAGTTTGCCAATCTAAGGAATTTATGATTGTTGTTGCAGAAAGCGGATCCACCAAATGTGATTGGTTGTTAAGTCGTGAAAACGGCGATGTCATTGAAACACACACTGTTGGTTTCAATCCATTCTTCTTTTCAACCGACGAAATTTACACGCACATTCAGAATAATGGCATATTAACTGAGCACGCCAATTGTATTGAGGCTGTTTACTTTTATGGTGCGGGTTGTTCAAGCAATGAAAGAAATAGCATTGTTCTTGATGCTTTAAAAAGAGCTTTCCCAAATGCCGAATGCGCTGTGAATCATGATTTATATGCGGCGGCATTTGCCACCTGGAAAGGAGAGCCTGCCATAACCTGTATCATAGGAACAGGAAGCAATAGTTGCTATTACGATGGAAAACTGGTGAGTGAAATCGTTCCCGCCTTGGGCTTCATTCTTGGCGATGAAGGCAGCGGCTCTTATTTCGGAAAACAGATTGTCTCCGATTTTCTCTATCATCGTCTTCCCCCGGAACTCGATAGCAGCTTTAAAGAAACCTACTCACTGACCAAAGAAGATATTTTTAATTCGGTTTATGGTAATCCTCATGCCAATGTTTTTCTCGCTTCCTTCATGAAGTTTTTGGTTCCACACAGGGAACATTCTTATGTTAAAAACATGGTTTACAATGGTTTGAATCGGTTTGCGGAAATTCACATTGCGTGTTACCCAAATTACCGCGATGTGCCAGTTCATTTTGTAGGTTCTGTAGCTCACTTTTTCAGTGATATCATGCACCGCATAGCCGGTGAAAGGGGATTTAGAATTGGTGTTATAGATAAAAATCCTGCCCGGTCTTTATTGAAGTTCCACTTGAATATGCGAACCGAAACGGCGGACGCAAGAGAATGAATATCAAAGCTGTAATTTTTGACTTGGATGGCGTACTTACAGATACGGCAGGTCATCACTATTTTGCCTGGAAAGAAATTGCTTTTAAGTTGGGGCTGAATCTAACCCACGAACACAACGAAAAATTAAAGGGGGTAAGCCGCAGCGAAAGTTTGGAATTAATATGTAATTGGGCGAATTCAAACATCAGTAAGGCAGATAAACTAAAACTGCTTGAAGAAAAAAATAACAGGTATCTTGAATCGATTGAAAATCTCTCTGCCAAAGACATATTGCCCGGCGTAACAGATTTTTTGAATGACCTGGATTCCCGTGGACTGAGCCTGGCTGTGGGCAGCAGTTCGAAAAATGCTCGTTTCATTCTGCGCAAAATTGGGCTGGAAAGACGCTTTACCGCCATTGTTGACGGAAATATGGTTGCCAAAACCAAACCCGATCCGGAGGTTTTTATTAAAGCAGCCGAATTTATGGGAAAAGCGGCTGAAAACTGCCTTGTTGTTGAAGATGCTCCTGCCGGCGTACAAGCAGGTAAAAAAGCAGGCATGTGGGTTTGGGGACTTGGAAACCCTGCAGAACTGAATTTGGCAGACATCTGCACAACCGGATTGCAGGGCTTCACCATTGATAGCATTAAAGAACTGATGCATTCAGCATGAAGGATTACATCTCGATAAAACCCTGGAAGATTGTTGAAGACGGTTTTCATCCCGAAAACAGTAAAATTTCAGAAAGTATTTTCAGCATTGGAAATGGTCGAATGGGCCAAAGAGGCAACTTTGAAGAAACCTATTCAGGTTTAAGTCTAAGAGGTTCCTACATTGCAGGCATTTATTACCCCGATAAAACCCGCGTGGGATGGTGGAAAAACGGCTACCCCGAATACTTTGCCAAGGTGCTCAATTCAGTAAACTGGAGCAGCATTGAAATTTCCATTGATGGAACTGAAATAGATCTGGCCAAGCATACACCATTGCATTTCAGAAGAGAACTGGACATGCAGGCAGGGGTGTTGAACAGGGAATTCACAGTTAAATTAGCAGACAAAACCATCCGCGCAAAAACACAGCGTTTTTGCAGTATGCACCGCAAAAACCTGGGGGTTATTCGCTACAGCTTAACTGCCGAAGAGGATTGCACAATCCACATTAAAAGCGGGCTGAACGGCGATGTTCGAAATCAAGATGCCAATTACGATGAATTCTTCTGGCAAAACACAAAGGCGGATTTTCATGAACAGCCCATTGCCTGGCTGTCGCAGGAAACCCGCAAAACAAACTTCGGTGTATATGCCTTATGCCAACACAAATGGAACAGCGGCATGGCGGCTGTTAAATCCAACGGCACAAACCATGAGCTTTATGCAGGCATGGAATACGAATTCCGGCTGAAAGCAGGAGAAACACTGAATTTCGATAAATACAGCATCATCCTGAGTGATTTGTATGTTAAACGGGAAGATTTTGCGAATCAGGGAATTAGGGAAATTAACGAGGCCTATCAGGCAGGATTTGAAACACTCAAAGATGAACAATATTCCGCCTGGAAAGCCATCTGGAAAAACTGCGATATTGAAATAGAGGGCGATGAATCAGCACAGCAGGCGATTCGCTTCAATATCTTCCAGCTTTTTCAAACCTACACCGGCGACGATGCTCGCCTGAACATTGGCCCCAAAGGATTTACCGGCGAAAAATATGGTGGCAGTACCTATTGGGATACAGAAGCCTATTGCATTCCGTTTTACCTGGGAACTGCTTCACCCGAAGTTGCACGCAATCTTTTGCTATACCGCTATCAGCAACTGCCAAAAGCGATTGAAAATGCCGAAAAACTCGGTTTTAAAAACGGGGCAGCCTTGTACCCCATGGTTACCATGAATGGGGAAGAATGCCACAACGAATGGGAAATTACTTTTGAAGAAATTCACCGCAACGGTGCCATAGCTTATGCCATTTACGATTACATCCGCTACACGGGCGATGAAGATTACATGGCTTCAAACGGACTGGAAGTACTGATTGGAATCGCGCGATTCTGGGCACAGCGGGTAAATTGGTCCAATGATAAAAAAAAATTCGTGATGCTGGGTGTAACCGGTCCAAACGAGTTTGAAAACAATGTAAACAATAACTGGTACACCAATTACATTGCAGCATGGTGCATGCGTTATGCAGCAGAACAATACAATAAGCTAAGCAAAGCCACCAGTAAAAGGTTACTTGAAATTAAAGCAAAAACCGAACTGGATTCTTCTGAAGTTGAGCAATGGTTGAACATCCAGTCAAACATGTATTTTCCGTTTGATGCGGAACGCAATGTGTTTCTTCAGCACGATGGCTTTTTAGACAAAGAACTCATTCCCGTATCTGAACTACCATCGTCACAGCGACCCATTGTAGAACACTGGAGCTGGGATCGAATACTCAGAAGCTGTTATATCAAACAGGCCGATGTATTGCAGGGATTTTACTTTTTTGAAGACGATTTTGACATGGAAGTCCACCGCCGTCATTTCGACTTTTACGAACCGTTCACCGTGCATGAATCCTCGTTGTCCCCGTGCATTCACAGCATTCTGGCCAATAAAATCGGAAACAGGGAAAAGGCCTATGAGTTTTACCTGCGCACGGCTCGTCTCGATTTAAATGACATTAACAACGATACCTGCGATGGTTGTCACATAACCAGTATGGCCGGAACCTGGATGACCATCAGCAAAGGATTTGCGGGTATTCGTGTACGCAATGAAAAATTACATTTAAATCCCGCTTTACCTGAGAAATGGCATAGTATTCGGTTTCAACTTCGTTTCAGAGAAAATCTTTTTGGCATTCAAATTAAAAACCGATCCATTTCCGTTCAAAATCTGGAAGGCCCGGACTCTACCATCGCTTGCTATGGACAAGAATTCAAAGTATTGAAAGATCACCATATTCACATTGAATGAATTTCATTAAATGCATAGCGCTTTCATCGCTTTCTCTATCTTTAAGCTCATGCGGACTGTTTAAAAAACAAAAAGGAAGCATTCCGTATGCCTCATTATCGGCACCGGTTATGCCCGTCTGGCTCACCGGAGATACAACAACAATAGCCAATGGAGATATTTTTCCTGGTAAATGTGTGAATTTGTATGTGAACCCGAATCACGAACAAATAAAAGAATCTGAAAACCTGCTTACTGTTTTATCTTATAATAATATACCTGAACTGAAAATTGTTTGCCCCAGCAGAACCGACAACGGAGTTTTATTTGATATTCCATTGTTAAATATTACCGACAAGACCCGTTGTGATCTGGTGTTGAAAAAACCGGTGAAAATACCTGTTCAATTGAGTTTCAAAGGCAAACCTTCCGACCGGGTTTTTGTAAAGGGCGATTTTAACAGCTGGAACGATAAATCAACACCACTCACTGAAAACAGTGATAACATCTACCGTACAACCTTAATGCTCGAACCCGGTGAATACAGCTATCAGCTTGTTGTAAACGGCAACAGCATACTCGATCCTCAGAATGCGCTGAAAAGAAGCAACGGAATGGGAGGGGAAAATTCAGTGCTGACGGTGAAAGAAACGCGTCCTTCGCCACATATCGAAGCAATTACAAGTCCATCCAGTCTTCTGATCAGACAAGCCGAAAACCTCAATGATTCAAAATTGAACCTGATTGCATTGTGGAACAATCAGGTTATTTTTAGATCACGATCTGCGGGAAGTGAAACAGCACTTAGCATACCTCAGGAGGCCAAAAACACAAAACGCAGTTTTATTCGCGTGTTCGCTGCCACCGAGTTCGTCCACGGAAATGATTTGCTGATTCCACTGGAATTTGGAATCCCTGTAACCGATGCCAAATTGCTTTCGCGGGAAGATTTGGAAAAAACTGTAATGTACTTTGCCTTTGTTGATCGTTTTCACAACGGTGACAAAAGCAACGACAAACCGCTTTCACATCCGAAAGTGACCGAAAGAACTAATTTTCAGGGCGGCGACATTTTGGGTATTCAACAAAAAATTGATGCGGGATATTTTGATAGTCTTGGCAGCAACGCACTATGGATTAGCCCCATTTCAAAAAACCCTAAAGGGGCATGGGGTGATTTTCCTGATCCGCAGGTAAAATTCAGCGCCTACCATGGATATTGGCCTGTGAGCAATACACTGCTGGATGAACGATTTGGCAATGCTGAACAGTTGAGGCAAATGCTCACTTCGGCGCACCGAAAAAACAACAATGTGTACCTCGATTATGTGGCACACCATGTTCACAAAGAACATCCCATTTACAAGCTTCACCCCGACTGGGTTACACCCTTGTATTTGCCCGATGGGCGCATGAATACAGAATTATGGGATGAACAAAGGCTCACGACCTGGTTTGACACTTTTCTTCCTACTCTGGATTTGGGAAGAACTGAGGTGGCGAACTACATGGTTGATTCCGCACTTTATTGGCTCAAGGAGTTTGAATTCGACGGCTTTCGCCACGATGCCACCAAGCACATTCCGGAAAATTTCACCCGCCTGCTCACGGCCAAAATACGCACCGAAATTGAGCCCAAACGAAAACAACGCATTTATCAGATTGGCGAAACATATGGCGGTTCCGCACTCATCGGTTCTTACCTTGGTCACGGATTGCTTGACGCCCAATTCGACTTTAACCTGTATGATGCCATGCTAAGAACTTTTGCGCAAGGTGGTTCACTTCAATCTTTGGTGAATGAGCAGTTAAAAAGCCTCGATCGTTACGGGCATCACCACCTTATGGGAAACATCACCGGAAATCAGGATAAACCCAGGTTTATGTCGTGGGCAGACGGTTCTTTACATAGCAACATGAGCTGGAATGAACTAAAAAAAATAGGGCATACCCGAGATTTGCCTTTGAAATCAGATACTGCCTACACCCGCTTTCTTCAGTTTTACAGTTGGCTTTTTACAGCGCCAGGAATTCCGGTAATTTACTATGGAGATGAAATAGGAATGACCGGGGGAAACGACCCGGGAAATCGCAATATGATGCAGTTTTCAGGCTTAACCCGGCAGCAAACCGAATTCAAAAACAAAATTTCTGAACTGGCGAATCTGCGAACCGGCAGTATGGCCCTTTGCTACGGCGATTACAAATTAGTAACCTGCAATGATTCTCAGGTTGTGGTTGTGCGCCAATATCTCAATGAAATGGCTGTGATGGCCATAAACAGGGGAAGTAAGACCATCGTGGATGATGTTGTGGAACCGGGAGCATTGTATCCAATTCTCAAGGAATTTGGTGGTGAGCTCAAGTCCACATGGTCTTCCGGCTTTGATAAAGACAATTTGGTGCGACTGAGAGGGGGATTCATCGTTCAACCTACGCAAGCCCTGATTCATATCTATTCAAAAAATTAAAATGAAAAAGAATTTCATACTTCTGGCCTTTATGCTGGCAATGGGATTGCCAGTTTCAAGGGCACAACCTTCAGACTGGCCTAAAAATCCTTTGATTTACGAGGTGAATTTGCGTCAGCACACCGCTGAGGGAACGATAAAAAGCTTTGCAAGAGAAATCCCTAAATTGAAAGAGCTGGGTGTTAATGTAATCTGGTTTATGCCGGTACAACCCATAGGCATGAAAAAACGCAAAGCCAAAGGCGATTTGTTTGTGGAAGATATTGCCGATCCGCAAGTGAGAAAAAAATACCTGGGTAGTCCTTATTCAATTAGCAACTATACCGCTGTAAACCCTGATTACGGAAGCCTTAGCGACTTTAAAAATGTGGTTCGGGCTTGCCAGGCGTCCGGAATAAAGGTTATTTTAGACTGGGTTGGAAACCACACTGCCTGGGATCATCCGTGGATTAGTGAACACCCCGAATGGTATACCAAAGACAAAAATGGCAACATTACAGATCCCCTGAATGAAGAAGGCAACAGTATTGGCTGGACAGATGTGGCAGATTTAAACTATTCCAACACCGCTATGACCGATGAAATGGTAAAGTGCATGAAATTCTGGCTCGATAGCACCGGCATAGATGGTTTTCGTTGCGATGTGGCCATGAGTGTGCCTTCAGCATTCTGGAACAAAGCCCGCAAAGAACTGGAAACCGACGGAAGAAAAATCTTCATGCTCGCTGAGTCGGAAGAACACGATATGGGTCAGTTTAAAGGCGCATTCAATGCCTATTATGGTTGGGAACTCCACCATGCCATGAACGAGGTTGCCAAGGGAAAAAAGAAAGCCTTATATCTTGATACTTTGCTAAAGAAAAAATTAAGAACTTTCCCTTCAAATGTCTACTCAATGAATTTCATAACCAACCACGATGAAAACAGCTGGAATGGAACCGAATTTGAAAGAATGAAAAACTGCTGGAAAGCCATGGCCGTTTTCGTATTCACAGCACCGGGTATTCCACTGCTATACACAGGACAAGAATACGGAAACAACATCCGTTTGAAATTCTTTGAAAAAGACACCATACAACCGCAAACAGATCTTGATTATTATGGGTTCTACCGTAGTCTGGGCCAATTGCGCACTCAATATTCCGCACTTGGAACTTCCCCTGAACTCAACAGATTTCAACCGCTGAAAAGCAAAAACAAAAACATACTCATTTTTAAACGCGGAACTGCAGACCAACAATTCTGGGTTTGCCTCAACCTGTCTTCCAAACCATTCAAAAAAGCAGTTAAAGTTCCTCAGGGACAGATTTTATTGGGGAACCCTACAAGAAACCTCGATGCCTGGGATTACAAAGTAATTAAACTGCAGAACTGACCTCAGTTCGGGACCAAATGAATAAAAAAAGGCTATCATTTCTGATAGCCTTTTATTTTGTTTTTAACTCAACAATCAGCGGCACCCGCCCTGATTAAAGAAATACTGCATTTTGTCATCAATGGCATCGTTAGAATCAACCAAATTCGGTTTTACAATCATAAAATCGATGCTGTAGATCTTTTTGCCTGCAGGCAGGGTAAACAGTTTTTCAGGAACACAACTGTATTGGAAAATTCCGGTTGTAGTCTGCTTCATTTTCAGCTGTGGAAAATCAGCAACCCGTTTTGGATTGGACGCTATTTTGTATATGGCACCTGATGAATCTGTAGCTACAGGATATACATAAAGTTCGGCAGCATTTCTCATGGTTGCTTTCTCTTCGGCAGTATTGTTGTACACAATGCTGAAAACATCTTTCGTTGTTGTCCCTATGGTGTCCTTCTTTAAACCTGAACCTATAGGTAAGCTCTGAATTTTCACGACAGGGCCGGCAGGCGGGTCAACTTCAATAAGCAGATCTTCTGTTTTCCGGTCAGGATCACCATACCCCCCTCCATCTTGCGGTTTTACCAAAAAATGAAAATTTTCTTTGTAAATCGTAGCCGCATCGGTTTCGAAGAACAATGTGGGTGTAAAGGTGTAACTGTAAATTCCCTCTGCCTCTTTGGTCATTTTCAAAGCAGGGTTGCTACTCTTCCAGGCCGCCGAGCCCAACCCATTTACCAACGGATGTCCAGCAGGATGCTCCTTTGGCTTCCAAATCCACAAATACATATCTTCCGTGGTAGCAATATTCACAATATCCCATTGGTTTGTGGTGAGTTTCAGGTTCACCATAATTTTACAGGGCTTGGCCGGGTCAAATTCATCCGGTTTATCCAGGAAAGCAGCCTGAGAGTTGGCCCTGGCTGAGAATATCAGCAAAAAAGCCGCAAGCGTATATTTCATCAGATTTTTCATTTTCTTCCGAATATAAATTGATAAACTGTAATGGGTTTGCCTGCTCCACAGAAACGGGTTAGCTGGAGTTCCAGGGTTTGATCTACCGTTCTGATTGTGCGAATAAGCTTCACATTGTTAATCTTACTTCCTTCGGTAAATTCAATGGCAGTGGGATAATTCTCATCATCAAACTTCCAGTTTCCGGCGGTACCCATGTAAATTGGGTCGTTCTGATTAAAAGTGTAGGTCAGATTTTTAGAGTCAACCGTCATTTCAATAGGCGTGGTTCCCATGATGGCTTCACTTACATCTAAAACCATATCCTTGTTCAATGGGTCGAACTGCTTAACCTGCTGCAGCACCCAAACATCATTAATGCCTTCCAGCTTGCTGGAAACCGGGCCAATTTCCCGTGTTTTCTTTTTACAGCCCGTGTTCACCACCAAAAACATGGCAGCGACAATCAGGCACAGTTTATTGAGTTTCATTAGTTGCATCCTCCTTCTTCGTTAAATATAAAACCTGTTGTGTTTTCACTTTGTGGGAATTGCATCAGCATACCCGGACAATTCCAAACTGTTTTGCGAATTTTAATGGTTTCGCCTTTTGCCCCCATTCGACGCTGTTGCAGGGTCCAGTCACCTTCGTAAGCCAATTCCAGTTTGCGCTGAAGGCGAATCGAATCCTTTAGCGAAGCGTTTGAAATGGCAGGATTCAGCGCAGTCCAGTTTGTTCCATAAGCCCTCTTGCGGATTTTGTCCACCGCATTAATAGCATCAGTCGCGCTGCCACCTGCTTCTACCAAACATTCCGCATGGGTAAGCAATATTTCTGTGTAATGCAGCAAGGGAACATTGAATACATCCTTGTCAAATTTATGACAAACAAAGTACTCGTTGGCTTTCCCTTTGTTTTTTATCTCATACAAGGCACTTCGCAAATCATGACCCTGCATGGCCTGGGCAATAAAGTCCGCCGAGGGTTTCAGATTTGGATTGGGGTTATTGTCGGCTCTGTAATTGTTTATAAAACCGCCACCCCTGTTATCGCTGTTGCTCGTGCTAATCAACTCAAAAATGGCCTCTTCAGGTGCGCCTTTTACAAAACGCAGCAGTGTGTCGGAAAACTGATATTTGCCACTTCCAATGATGTCGGTTGTAAGGGTCAATGCTCCACTAAAATCGTTCATCAAAAACAACACCTTCGATTTTAATGCTTTGGCTGAATTTTTATCTGCGTAGTTGCCATTATCTGCGGGCAATGCCGCTATGGCTTTATCTAGATCGGAAAGTACCTGCACATAAACCTGTCCAACTGTACTCCTGATTTGAATTTCCTTGTCTGCCTTTAAACGAATGGGAACACCTGGATGACTGTTGTCGGCTGTAAAACCGTAGGGCTGAGCCCAAAGTTTCACAAGTTCCCAGTGGCACCAGGCCCTGAGAAAATGCCCTTCGGCAATTATTCTCTCTTTGTCGGCTGAAGTCATGTCTGCAACTTCATCTATCCGATCAAAAATGGTGTTAATGCGAAGAATGCAATTATAAAAATCAAGGTATTCGCGGTCGGCCGTTCTGAAGGAAAAGGTACCCCTGTTCCATACTGTATAGTAAAGACTGCCGGCGGAATTAACCGGAACGGCAAGGTTTTCACCCAATAATTCATGGTAGTTTTGAACCGATCCGTTCATCAGATTGGCGAACTCATCGTAACAGGAATTTAACAACGCCTGAACATCTGCAGTGGTTTTCAAAGCATCCTTAGCCAGTGTCAGGTTTTCCGGTTTTAAATCCAGCATCTTTTTACATCCGCCTGAAGCCATTGCTCCAAAAAGTAGCAAAAGTGCCGCTTTGTATATCATTAACTTTTTCATGATCAGAATGTAAGATTAAGGGTGATACTGTATGACTTTTCCTGTGGGGCAGTCAAATAGGTAATGTTGGAACTCATATTCCTGTCGGCAGGATTTTCAAAGTCGCGCGCAATTTCAGGATCCCCGCCTGTGTAACGGGTGAAAGTGAGAACATTCACACCGGTGAATATCAAACGGCAGGAACTGATTTTTTTGCCAAACCACTGTGCAGGAAGTCTGTAGCCAAGCGTCACATTTCTAAGACGCAGATAAGAACCATCCTCTAAAAACAGGGTAGTATTGTATTGATAAGGATCGGGGGGCAAACCATACTCATCTGTTTTCATTGAAAGTTTAGGATATTTGGCGATGTCCCCCGGTTTCTGCCAGCGATCGAAATAGTCGGTGGTCATGTTCCAATCGGTAACAACACCGTTTTGTCTCTTGGCACTTGAATTGTAAATATTACCGCCGATTTTGTACGCAAACAAGAAGCTCATGTTCCAGTTTTTATAAGTGAAACTGTTAGTTAAACCACCCACTGCCTTGGGCAATACGCTTCCCACCGAAACACGGTTTTTATTGCTCCAGGTGAAGGTCTCGTTTCCGTCTTTGTCCAAATAAACAGGGCGACCGGTAGCAGGGTCAACATGCGAGAAACGAACCAGATAATTGGTTCCAATTGGCTGACCTACCACTACACGGGTGTCATTTGTTCCGCCTGAAACCGCATCCTGACTGTAAACCCCGATATTCAGAATTTTATTGTAATTGCGGGCAATGTTGAACTGGGTTGACCAGGTAAAGAACTTCTTCACGATGTTCTTGCTGTTAAAAGAAAATTCAAGACCGGTGTTGCGAACCGCACCTACATTGTCGTAGTATGATCCGAAGCCTATAGAACGGGGAACTGCCAAGTCGAGAATAACTCCGGTTGATTTTTTGTTGTAATAAGACAACTCCCAGGTAATGCGGTTTTTCAAAAATCCACCTTCCACAGTAAAGTCAAACACATCAGAAGTTTCCCAGCTCAGACTTGGATTTTCCAGTCGGGTAGGAAAAATACTCGGGTTTCCGCTATATCCGAATGAATTCTGAGGAGGAGTGAAAGTGCCGCGCCAAATGTAATTCTCATTGGGAGTATTACCGGTGCGACCAAAACCCGTCCTAATCTTCAGATAATTATTTCTTCTGAATCCGGCCATGAATTTTTCATCGCTTACAATCCATCCGGCTGAAACAGCGGGGAAGAAACCAAATGCATTTTCAGGTCCGAAGCGCGATGAACCATCTGTACGGGCGGTAAACTGAAATATGTACTTATTGTTTAATTTATAGTTCAATCTTATAAAATAGCTCAGGAATGCAAATGCCTCGGTGGCATTCTTTCTTTCCAGGCGGCTTGAGAGGTCACCTCCTTTTTCACCTTTATAGATGGCATGAGACATATCCGTAATTTCCAGATACTTTGAACGAACTACACTTTTCTGAAATTCGGTGCCCAACATCGCGTCAAGAACATGCTTCGAATCGCTTAAAATATTGTAGTTGGTGATGAGGTTGTAATTGTAGTTGAATGTGGTCCTTGGCGATCTTTTTGCAATGCCTGCATGATTGGAATTAATGAGAGCCTTGGGTTCATAAATGTCCTCATAAAAATCCATATTATCCATAGCACCAAAAGCGGTTACATTCCATTTATCCGAAATTTTGTAGGTTGCCCTGAAATTGTTGATCATGCGGTTTTCGGTAGTTCTCCAATCTTTTAATTTGCGACCTGCAACAGGATTCAAACTGCCCGCACCGGGTCTCCAGTAGGAACCGCTTGTGTCATAAATAGGATAAATGGGCAACGCAGTGCTCATTGCGGCACCGAACCCGCCACTCCAGGCTCCGTCTGTTCTGAAGTTTATACCCTGGGCGTAAGATGAACTAATGCTGATGTTGAGGTTTTTAATTGGCTCATAGTCCAAATTGATTCTACCCGATGTTCTGCGGTAGCGGCTGCCTATCACAAAACTTCCGTTATCGTCATGGGTAAAGCCGGCGTACATACCCAATTTGTTTTTGCGGTATGTGGTTCCCAGTGAATACATTTGCTTCAATCCCATTCCCATGGTTTGATCAACCCAGTTGGTATTGGTTTTCTGCGCATCTTCCCAGGAAATGTTGTTGGGTAGGGGCGCCCTGCCTGTGCCACCGTCATTTTCCCATGCCTCCTGATAAAGTTGCAAGTATTGACTGGTATTCAACATTTGAGGGGTAAAGGTCGCTTGTGAAGTTCCAAATCGAGTGGTGAAATCAAATTTTAAACCGTTCTTGTTTGCCCTTTTGGTTGTAATCAAAACCACCCCGTTTGCACCCCTTGAACCGTAAATTGAGGTAGCCGCGGCATCTTTCAAAATATCAATAGACTCAATGTCTTCAGGGTTCAAGGTCGCAAGCGGGTTATTATTGAAACCACCATTGTTTCCATTCACAAAATAGTTCTGAGAAATGGGAATTCCATCCACCACATACAATGGATCACCGGCGGCTGAGATACTTGCCACGCCTCTCACTCTTACCAAAGTTCCTGAGCCGGCTACACCACTGCCTGTTGTGATTTGGACACCTGCAGCCTTACCTTGTATAGCGGCCTCAAAACTTTGTGCAGGCATATCCCTGATTTCAGTACCTTTCAAAGATGAAACTGAACCGGTGAGATCTCTTTTGGTCGAAGTACCGTAACCGATAATCACCACATCACCCACACTTTTAGTTTGCTTTACGAGTTTAATATCTTTGGTTGTGTTTACATCCTTTTTGATGTTTACAAAAAACTCATCAACCTCAAACCCTGCTGCACTGATTAAAATGCCCACCCTGCCCTCTGTGAGCTGGAGCATAAATTTTCCTGAGGCATCTGTTGTTGCGCTGTCTCCTCCGTTCTGCGTTTTAATGGTTGCCCCTGAAATGACCTTGCCTTCATCGTCCTTTACCTGACCGCTGAATGTGCCCTTTTGTGCATAAGCCACACTGCCCGTCAGAAATGCTAAAATCAGCAATGAGTATTGTAGTGTTTTTTTCATTTTTCGGATTTCATCCAATTAGTTTGCGTCAAAAGTACACTTTCTCTCGAAACATACAAACAGAAATTAATAAAGTTGAATTTAATTTTATTGAATAGTCCATCAATCTTGATTCGAAATGCTACACAAACAGCATTTCACAATTAATTTGCATCCGTGAAACTCGCGGCTATCGATATAGGTTCCAACGCTGTTCGTCTTTACATTGCACGGCCTTTGCATGAGGATATGGAAAAAACCGATTTCAAGTCGGTAGAATTTACCCGTTTGCCATTGAGATTGGGCGATGATGTATTCAAAAGCAAGGAAATCAGCAAAAAGAAAATGGATTTGCTAACCAAAGCCATGCAGGCCTTTGCTCTTTTAATGGAAATTTACAATGTTGATGCCTATCGGGCTTGTGCCACAAGTGCCATGCGCGATGCCGACAATGGCAAAAAGCTGGCTGCGGAAATAAAAAAAATTACGGGTCTTAAAATAGATATCATTTCAGGCAAAGAAGAATCAAAGCTCATACAAACAGCCATCATGGACTGGCTACCTGCCAAACATTCGTTTTTGCACATCGATGTGGGTGGGGGCAGCACCGAAATTGCCATGATTCGCAACGGCCACATAAAACAATTTGAAAGCTTCAATATTGGAACAGTGCGCATGAAGGAAGGCAAAGTAAAGGAATCCGAAATGCAAAGAATGATGGAATGGCTCAATGCACTTCCCCTGCCGATTGATGAACCTGTTAAAGCTGTAGGTACCGGGGGCAATATCGTTAAACTGCATCAACTTGCAGGAACAGCGGCAGGCGAAGCTACCAACCTTCACTTGCTTCAAAGAACGCACTCCTACATAGAATCGTTAAGCATGCACGACCGCATCTACGATCTAAAACTTAACCCCGACAGAGCAGAAGTCATTTGCCATGCGGGCAATATATTTCTCGAGATTATGAAAAAATGCAACATTCACGAAATTTTTGCCCCCGATATGGGATTGAAAGATGGAATCGTCAGGCAGTTGTGGAAACGCCGCTTCGAACAACAGCCCGTCTGAAATTTGCAAATGCCTGCCCCACTTTCCAAACATCAGCAAAACTGTTATAGAGAGGTACCGGCGCCATTCTGATTACATTTGGCTCCCGCCAGTCAGCCACAATGTTGTTGGCCGTTAAATATTCAAACAGTTGTTTACCGTTTTCATCCGTCAGCAAACTAAGCTGACAGCCCCTTTCCTCATCAGGTGTAATGATATTGAAACGCAAATCCGGGTTGATTTCTCTCGCTTGTTTGATCAAATAATTCAAATACCCTGTAAGCAAACGGCTTTTTTCGGCTAATCTTTCCATTCCGGCACGGTGAAAAATATCAAGACTGGCACTATGCACCGCCATTCCAAAAACCGGAGCATTCGACAATTGCCAGCCTGCTGCACCGGGTTCAGGAATATATCCGCGATGCATTTTAAAACGAACATCTTCCTTGTGACCCCACCAGCCCGCAAACCTTGGTGTGTCGGGATTCATAGAATGCCTTTCATGTATAAAAACCCCGGACACATTGCCTGGTCCGCTATTCAGATACTTGTAACTGCACCAGGCGGCAAAATCAACATTCCAATCGTGAAGTTTTAATTCAACATTTCCGGCTGCATGAGCCAAATCAAAACCGGCAGGCACTCCGGCAGCATGGGCCGCTTGGGTGATGGCAGCAATATTAAAAAACTGGCCGGTATAATATTGCACGCCACTAAAAAATACCAGTGCCAACTCTTCGGCATTTTCCTTAATAGATGCAACAATGTCTTCCGTTCTCAGTGTATACTCTCCTTCACGGGGCTGCAATTCAATCACAGCGTCATCGTAATCAAATCCGTGAAATTCAACCTGACTCTGAATGGCGTACATATCGCTTGGAAAAGCTCCGGCCTCCATCAAGATTTTGTAACGATTTCCATCCGGACGGTAAAAACTCACAAGCAACAAATGCAAATTCACGGTAAGCTGATTCATCACCACCACTTCGTGAGATTTGCCTCCAACTAATTCGGCAGTATGCTCTGTTAAAAACTTATGGTAATGAAACCAGGGTTTTTTACCGTGAAAATGACCCTCAACACCCCATTTTCCCCAGTCATCGAGCTCCGTTTTAAGATAATCTGCCGCCGCCCTTGGCTGCAATCCAAGAGAATTGCCGCATAAATAAACCTGTTCTTCTCCTTTATCGTTTTTGGGAAAAAGAAATTCCTGCCTGAATGAGGACAAATCATCGGTTTCATCCAGTTTTTCCGCAAAAGTCCGGCTATTCTCAAAATTCATCGGGTGCAAATTTACATCGAAGGCATTCTTGATTAATGACATGAATTTCGTAAAATCGCATCTCAGAATAAATTAAAATCGTGAAACTGGAAGAAGAAATAAAACAGGCTCGCTTTTCCTCAAGCAAGCAAAAGGCCACACTCAATATCATATTTACGGCCGCCTGGATCAATGCAAGATTTCGCGATTTACTCAAACCCTACGACTTAACACCTCAACAATACAATGTATTGCGCATATTGAAAGGACGACATCCCAACACTGCAAACCCCGGTGAAATAAAGGAAGTTATGCTTGATAAAAATCCCGATTTAACCCGCCTTTGCGACCGATTAAGCAAATCAGGGCTCATCCACCGCAATATCGACAGAAGCAACCGCCGCAAAATGAACATTCGCATCACCGAAAAAGGCATCGCAGTGCTAGAAACCCTGGCTCCAAATGTTTCCGTCATCGACACTTCGCTGGTTGCTCTCAGCAATGCTGAATCTGAAGAGCTTAGCAACCTGCTCGATAAGTTGCGAGGCTAAATTTTCATCGGTTTCAATTCTTAAAAACAAGCGTCAAGCCGTCTCTTACCGGCAACATTAACACCCTTGCGCCGGGCAATTGCTTCAATTCTTCATTAAACCGGTGCATGGCCGCAGTGTCCGCATCTTTTTGCCTGTCATTTACATTCAATACCCTGCCACTCCACAGCGTATTGTCAAAAAGCATCAGCCCCCCGGATTTAAGTATTGAAAAACACAATTTTAAATACCTGGTATAATTTACCTTATCGGCATCAACAAAAATTATATTCGGTTCTAATTTTAATTCAGGCAAAGCATTAATCGCTTCACCTACATGTATCTTTACCTGTTTGCCGCGAGGGTGTTTCTCTATAAATTGCGCTGCTTTCCATGCATTTTCCGGATCGGCTTCAATACTGTGTAAAGTTCCACCTTCCGACAAGCCTTCGAGCAAACAAAGGGCCGAATATCCGGTAAAAGTTCCCAGTTCCAGTATGCAATCCGGTTTCATCATTCTGGAGAACATGGAAAGCATGGCGCCTTGCATTTTGCCACTGAGCATTCTGGGATTTACGGTATTTTTCCATGTCCAAGCCGTCAGTTCGCGCAATAAATCCGACTCTTCGCTGCTATGCCTCTCACAATATTCAGTGATTTCGTTTTGCCAGTCAGGATGCATTTGGCAAATTTCGGCATAAACAAAGCCGGTTTAACAACATTTTAAATATTTAATATGCTGCATTTTATGCTGTTTTGTTCAAAATCGAAATAAAATTTTCTAAAAGACTTCAACATCATTTGCAACATAGATGTAAAAATGTATTTTCGCGGAACGAACCAAAGTAAAAAATTATGTACTGGACACTTGAACTTGTAAGCTACCTGGACGATGCTCCATGGCCCGCCACCAAAGACGAACTGATTGATTATGCCATCCGTTCGGGTGCCCCACTGGAAGTGATAGAAAACCTCCAGGAACTGGAAGACGACGGTGAACCTTACGAAAGCATTGAGGAAATCTGGAGCGATTATCCCACTGATGAAGATTATTTCTTCAACGAGGATGAACTCTAATTTCTGAAAAATTTTGAATGGCCGCCCCAAAAGCGGCCTTTTTTTATGCTTTTTTGAATGCGCTTACGCACCCCTGCATGGGTTTCCATTCACCTGAAATCAAACGGGGTTCTTCATCAAACAAAAAGCTTTCTTCTCTCTCAAAGCCGGCTTCTTCCAGTATGGCAACCAGTTCAGGCGGGTCATAGAGGTTAAACTGCAGGGCTGTAAAAGGTATCTGCTTCATCTTTTCCTTGGGTCTGTAGCCCAGCAACAATTGGCCACCGGATTTCATAACCCTTTTTATTTCTTCAAGCTCAATCCGCGGTTCATCCCAAAAATAGACCACATTGATACCAAATACAACATCAAATGAAGAATCGGAAAAGGGCATATTGGCAATTTCTCCCTGCAGCAAGGTTATTGCATGAATGTTGGTCCATCGCCATTTTGCCATGGCTATCATTTCTGGTGAATAATCAATTCCTGTGTAAAACACATCAGCAGCCCGCCCCACAATGTCGCCCGCTAAAAGCGCCTCTCCACAACCTACCTCTAGAATGTGTTGCCCGCTTTCCACATTCAACGACTTCAGAATTTCACCGTACAATTTCACATTCTGTGCTGCCATGTATTCCGCAATCACCCGGGCGTCTTCTCCGTGGGGCTTTCTTAACTGGGCGGCCTGTTCTTCCGGTGTAAATCGTTTTTGCATAGTTGTATTATTTCGCTAAACACCTAACGATGCCAAAGCAATTACATTGATCCCGTCTTTTCGGGTATAACTGATTCCCGTGCCCGTAATGATGTTTAACGAACGGGGTGGTTTGGTTCTTTGCAAATCCAGTTTTGATTCAAATTTCTTCAGTGCAAAGGCGGCCTCCTCTATTTTGCCGGCTCCAAGTTTTACCTCAAACGCACACCATTCACCACTGTGTTTTTGAACAATAGCGTCCACCTCCAACGCACTGGAATCTCTGTAGTGATAAACTTTGGCATCATTCGCCTGTGCGTATACCCGCAGTTCGTGTGTAACCAATGATTCAAACAAAAAACCCGTAAATTTTAAATCTTTTAAAAGCGAACCCTTACCTGCGCCCAAAGCCGCTACTGCCAGCGCAGGATCTGTAAAGTGCCGCTTAGGCGCTTTTCTCAATACAGCCGACGACCTCATGTGGGGACTCCAAGCCGGCTGATCTTCTATAACCATCAAACGATTCAATGCATCCATATAATCGTAAACTGTAGGTCTGCTAATATCAATGTTTTCTGCTCCGTAAATATCCTTTTCCAATGAGGTTATGTCCGCCATCGTTGCCGTATTGCGCGCCAGCGAACGCAACAAACTTTTTACCTTAACCGGATCCCGCTTCATATTTGAAACCCTGCTCATATCCGTCTCTGCCAACAAATCAACATAAGCCCTGTTTAAGTATCCGGCTTGCGATAAACTCTTACCCATCAGCGCAGGAAACCCTCCGGTAACGATTCTTTCAATAATAAATTCCAAATCCGTGGGATCATCATAAATATCAATTTTACCTGCATCAAATAAAGCGGCCAGACTAACCTTTCCTGTCGAAAATCCCAGCTCCTGCCAGGTCATTGTGCGCATATCAACAATGGTAAACCTTCCGGCCCCCGAATGCATTCTGGCAGTCTCTTCCGGATTGGCAGAACCCGTGAGTATAAACTGCGCATTTTTTTGCCTCTCATCTATTTCGTGGCGAATGTAATCCCACAATTTAGGTTCAAGCTGCCACTCATCAATAAGGCGCGGAGTTTCACCCAGTAACAGCCTGCCTGGATTCGCAGCCATCAACTCGGGTACCTGCAAGTCTCTATCAACCTTCAATACACTCTTCGCCAACTGCTTCGCCGATTCTGTTTTTCCGCAAGCCTTTGACCCCCGAATCAACACTGCGCCGGAAGAATTAAGCTTCTCGATTAACTCCTTGTCTGTTATTCTCGCCTTGTATTGCAGCATGCTTTACATCCACAAATATAAAGCCATTTTACACTTTTTAATAATTTCATTTTACACTTTTTGAACTTTTTACTTTACACTTTTTAAAAATTACTGTTTATTTTAACCCTGTAAAATAGCGGCTAAACGCCTTTTCTCACTTTCAACAGCAAATTAGTAAGGGCTGTTTTCAAGCTCTCAACATTGCTCTTTGCCGTGGCAGACACAAACACTGCAGGCGCATTTTCCTTTGCAATCCAGCTTTTTTCAAACTGCGTGGCGGTAAGACCGGTTTGTCCCACATAAAAATCATCAGGCGCACCCCTGAAAGCGTCAATCTTGTTAAACACCACCAATTCGGGCTTGTTTCCTGCTCCTATCGCCAGCAAAGTTTCCTTTACCGAACGCATCTGCTCCTCAAAATGTGGGTTACTGATATCAACCACATGCAACAACAAATCTGCCTCCAATGCCTCGGCCAAAGTACTTTTAAAACTTTCCACCAGCGGGGTAGGCAGTTTTCTGATAAAACCCACCGTATCACTCAGCAACAAGGGTATGTTTTTTAAATCGTCTTCAGGGTGCGGCAGCACAATTTTCCTTACCGTTGCATCCAGTGTAGCAAACAGTTTGTTCTCTACCAACACCTCCGATTTGCTGAGCAAATTCATGATAGTGCTTTTACCTACATTGGTATAGCCCGCCAGTGCAACCCGGTACATTCCTTCCCTCGACAATCTCTGGGTTTTCGCTGTTTTTTCAATGTGAGCAAGCCTTTCCCTCAACACACTTATTTTATTTCTTAGCGCACGGCGATCCGTCTCAATTTCCGTTTCCCCCGGCCCTCTCAATCCAATTCCTCCCTTTTGCCTGCTAAGGTGCGTCCACATGCGGGTAAGCCGGGGAAGTAAGAAAACACTTTGTGCGAGTTCAACCTGTATTTTGGCTTGGGCTGTTCTTGCATTGCGCGCAAAAATGTCCAAAATGAGGTGGGTTCGGCTTAAAATTTTTACATCCGGCATCGCAGCTTCAAGGTTCCGTACTTGCGAGGGGCTAAGATCATCATCAAAAACCACCATGTCCACCCCGTTCGATTTTACCCATTCCGTCAAATCATTCAGCTTGCCACTGCCGAAATAGTATTTGGGGTTGGGATGGGGCAGCTTTTGGGTAAATCGCTTTACAGGAATAGCTCCGGCAGTTGTAATCAACTGTTCAAGCTCATCAAGAAATTCATCCATTCTTCCCTCCAGCGCGGGGTAATCGACCCCTGCTATCACAGCCATTTCCTGTTTTTTCTCGGTTGAAATCAGCCCTTTGCCACTTTCCTTCATTGTCAATATGCTGCGAAATTACCCCGATTCCGTTTGGGAATACCGACACTTGATGCGAATTTTGAAGGGTTGATGAAAAAATCACTGTTGTTCGCGATGATTTGCTGTTTTGCCATGCAGAGCTCAGCACAACAAGTAATTATTTCCAACTTGCCCCGACCTTCCGGCGCAATGAGCAATAACCGCGTTATCGGTGATAACAAGGGCGGTATCTATGTTCTGCGGTACCGCGATATCGATATCAAACGACACATCTCACTCGATCGCTATTCGCACAATCTTGACTTGCTCGAGGAACAAAATATTGCTTTCAAGAACAAACAAAAGCTCATCCGCATTTTTACCCGCGACAGCGGTCTGGTTTACATTCAACACACCGGACCTGAAAAATCAATCGATGTGCAAGCTGTATTTTTTGGCTTTTCTCTAAAAAAAGATCCCGAAATCATTAAACTCGGAAGTGGTTTTCGTGCCGAAAGCGAAGACGGAATTGCTGCGGATTACAGTCAAAACAGAGAATGGTGCTCGGTGTGGATTGAAGAGGAAGCCGAAAACGGAAATCAGCGCATTCGAAACATCCTATTTAATATTCCTGAAAACAAAACTTACAGCACGGTGCAAAATCTGCAGTTTAACCACCGCGATATGAGAATAGCACAAACCGCCGTTTCCAATTCCGGGTTATCATCTTGCATTGTGGAATTTAACGACGATTCAAAAAGAAAGTCAGATCCTGCTTCCAAACAGTATTTTGCCTGTACATTCAGCAGCAACAGCACTTCCGAACCATTTGCCCTTGGTGCCGGAAAGTTCTTTATTTCCGGTATTGAACTCGTTTGCGATGAATTCAGCGGCAAATTCACTACCTGTGGCTTCTATGATTTTAAAAATTCTGAAGCTGCCCATGGCGTTTTCCGTGTTAATTACAATCTATTTCAACAGGATGAAGCCATCATGACACCCATTAACCGCAAAACAGTGGCTGATATTATTGGTAATGCAAACGAAGAAGCAGGAAAAGAACCGGAACATTTTTATGTTCGCAAACTCATTCCCCGAAGTGATGGTGGGTTGCTCATGGTCTCCGAGAATTTTCAAATTTCACAGCAGCTCGAAACATTTTTTCTCAATGGTATTCCCCAAACCAGCAGTAAAAATGTTTACAACTACAACGATGTGCTTTTTCTGGCCCTGGACAGTGCCGGAAACAACGAATGGAATTATTTACTGCACAAACGACAAAGCAGCTTTGCCAGCTCGAACCACTATAACAGCATTGCTACTTTTGTTTGCGACAGCTTTGTTCATTTGCTTTACAACGATAACATTTCACAAAACAATCGGGTGATGTATGTAAGTCTTGGCAGATCCGGCAAAATGTTACAAAAAGTACTCTTCAGCAGCGAAAATGCCTACACAGCTGTCATTCCTTCTGAAGGAAAACAAACGGGATTTAACCGTTTTGTTGTTCCTTTGGTAACCGATAAACAAACCTATTTTCTTAAAGTACGAGAATCCGATACACCCTGATGCTTAAATATTTCCAGCATATCCGCCCCTCAGCCATCATCGCCTTGTTGATCGGAACGGCATTGCTGCGGCTTCCTGCATATTGGTTTCTTGAAAGTTCAAGCCAACCGGACTCAGACATTATTGGTGGTCTTTTTAATGGACTCAATAGCCAACCTGCCGTTTCAATGTTGCTGGCATTTGTTTTTCTTTTCGGACAGGCACTCATTTTTAACAGAATTTGTATTGAACACGATGTTCTCTATGCCCACTCGTTTCTTCCTGCATGGATGTTCGTGCTGTGCAACAGTATTTTCCCTGAAATGCTGTTCATCAACCCTGTGCTAGTTGGAAATTTTCTCGTGCTAGGCGCTTTGTCCAGGGTGCTTGGCTTTTACAGGGCACAGGATGGTGCGCTGGTCTTGTTTTACACAGCCGCATTATTCAGTCTTTCATCATTCTTTATCGTTGAATATATTACTGCTCCCATACTGCTTATCATATTTACGATTATATTTAAAAATGTTAAAGTCCGAGATTTGCTCGCCATCGTCAGCGGGGCAATGATTCCCTTTATATTTCTTGGGGCCTCAGCATTGATGTTTGATCAGAAAATCAAATTGCCGTCATCCGGCTACAAACTCACATTGCCGGATCTTCAGGGCGATATCCTGCATTTCCTCGCTGTGATAGCCCTGCTTTTTCTGGTTTTTCTCGGCCTTGCTAAAACCAGCATAAACTACTTAAAAAACAACATACAAACGCGCAGGGTATCGTTGATTTTTATCTCATTCCTGGTGTTCACCTTGCTTATTATCGCTGTCCGATTTAACCTTATTAATTATAGTTTTCACATTGCCGCGCCCGCCATTTCCCTATTTTCAGGTTACTTCTTACTGGGAAACAAGGGAAAAAATTCAAAGGAATTTCTTCATTTTATTCTTCTCGCCGCCATTGTAATTTCACTCTACTCGCCGGCATTGAACAAACTATTATTGTAAGAAACCTAAAATCTGATTATTTCTCGCTTCTATTGATGCCAATACCAAGTGAGATAATATTGCTGTACAAACCCGTTCCTCCGGCCCCAAAACCGGCAAGAGCATAGTCAAGACTTAACCTGTTGTATACTATTCCCAAACCCACAGTAGGCTGAACAGTCATACCGAATTTACCATTCTGCCTCGTTTCGCGCTGAAAATTATACAATCCGGTTCTTAGCAGCAGTTTGTAACCTTTGTCTTCATCGTTCAATCCGGCCTCAATTCCCATTCTCACATCGCCACTAATAAATTCAGAACTGATCAGGGTATTTCGCTTTCCGTCAGTGGTCAAATCCAGGTTTAATTCCCCAAGAAGTTCCAGTTTTCCTTCCTTAAACCGATAAAATCCGCCGGTACAAAAACGGGGCAATGCCAATTCAAGACTGGTTTTAGGTATGGTATTGCCGGTGAGTGCATAAATGTCTTTCTGATTGTTGCTAAATTCAAAGCTCCAGTTGTTGAAGGTGGTTGTAATATCTCTTGCTACTACGCTAAATCCCCAGCGGTTGTTATAATCCGTCAGCCTGAAAGCAGCATCAACTCCAAACCCCCAAGATCGGGCAAATTCGCCCACCCGCCGGTGCACCAGCTTTGCATTCACACCCCAACTCATGATGGTATTGTAATTAACAATGAGTCTTTTTTTCTGCGCATATGAGGCATTCATGGCATAATCTACTGCAGAAAATTCAGTAACACGATTGTAATCCACCACCCCGTTGCGAATCAAATCCAATGTGTTTAAAATGCCGTCTACACCAAACCTTAATACTGATAAGGCAAATGCTTTGTCCTTGCCCGATTTTGCACCCAAGGCCAAATAATCAAAATTGGCAATGTTCTGAAAATAGTAATTGTGCATAAAACCAACCTGCATATTGTCCTGCATATCGGCAAGACCCGCCGGATTCCAATAAGCACTGTAAATATCATTAGTAGAAGCCACGCCCGCTTTGCCCATGCCAAACTGCCTTCCACCCACACCTATGTAGTTGAATTCATTTACATATTTTCTGGTTTGACCTTGAACAAATGCCGGAATCAATAAAAACAGAACCTGAATCAATCTTTTCATTGCATCTCCTCCTTTAACTGTGCTATCAATGGAGCAATTTCCTGCTCAATCAATTGAATGGTGGGTATTACCATTTTAGCTTGATCCATGGACCACTCTGCACTGACTCCAACATACATGTACACCCTGCTTAATGAATATACCATCGCATCATCTTCAATGTACCTCAATAAATATTGCAATTGCCTGAAACGATCCAGACGGGTGAAAAAATCATGGGTTTCTGCAATCCCGTTTTGCAGTATGTAATCTCCAACCACCACCTCGTTGCTTCTTTCCAAATCTTCATAAAACTGACGGATAAGTACGGGATTCTCTTTCATTAAAATCCTGTCCAGCATCATCTCGGTAAGCAAATGCGCACCCCACCAGGAACGGGGAATGCAGGCCTGCTTGAAAACCGGAGTCAACAATTTACCCGTTCTGTCCGATGCCTGCTTGAAAAAACCACTTCCGTGAAAACGGGCATCCCTGCTGATATGCTTCATGGTTCCCTCATGCAGTAATTGCATTTCAGTGTGTTGAAAAACCAAATTCGGATTGGGTTTTAACCTTCTACCCTTCACAAAATTTCTTACAAAATCAGGTAAAGCCAGCCCAAAGTTATGCAACTCAGACTGCCTCAAATGATCAAAATAATAATGGGCAAAATAGTTCAAGGAAATGCAAAGATAGGGTTGATTCTACCTTTGTTAAAGTTGAATTTATTGACCCATTTCCTTTGCTCTGCACCCATGCCCGGCTGCACAAATCATGTAAAAACAATCCTCCCGCGACCGGTGTTTAATTGGTATGAAACTGCGGTTTATTTGGTTTTACATCCTGCTTGTACTGCTTTTATGGCAATGCAGAAGTGGAATCAAAGTTTCATCAACCACCGCAACACAAACCGGCAAACCACCCATGAACGACAGCAATACAGATTTCAGCAAACTAAACGACGAGGATTGGAAAGCCAGGTTAACGCCTGATGAATACAGGGTTCTCAGACAAAAAGGAACAGAAAGGCCTTTTAGCAGTGAATTTGAAACCCTTTGGGACAGCGGAACTTATGTTTGCAAAGGCTGCGGAAGCGAACTTTTTCACAGCAGTACCAAATTCGATGCAGGCTGTGGCTGGCCTAGTTTTTACCAGGGAATTTCAAAAGACCGAATTCGCGAAATAACCGATTATTCGCACGGAATGATCCGCACCGAAGTGGTATGTGCCAAATGCGGCGGTCATTTGGGCCATGTATTCAACGATGGCTACGGGCAACCCACCGGATTGCGATATTGCATCAATGGAATCAGCCTTGGTTTTGTTAAAAAACAGCCTTAAGCAAGCATGGAGAAATGAATAAACTATTCAGTATCAACCAAAAATTCAATAATTTCATACCCTCAACAAAATATTATTGCACCAAATCAGTCTTTAAGTTAAACAGTTAAAAACTATACACTGTCAACTGTAAACTATCAACTAATCAATAAGCTCTTTCTCTCCGCCCCTCCATGTAATACACAAAAGATCGGTTCGCTACTTTCACCCCACCGGGCGTAGGATAATTGCCTGTAAAATACCAGTCTCCTTCGTGGCCCGGACAAGCCCTGTGCAAATCTTCAACCGACTGATAAATAATCTCTAATTCTGCTTTTAAGTCTACTGGTTTTACCATTTCTGCAACCTTCTTGCTAATCTGCTCATCGGTCATGCCTTCGTAAAGCTTTTGCACCACATTCACCTGCTCTTCAGCCGGCTTATCCAGTTCAATTTTAGCCAGTTCGCAAAGTTCATCCAACAGACTTGTCCGTCCTTCTTCTTTCAATATCTGCACTGCTGCCTGAAATGCCGCAAAATCACCCATCCGGCTCATGTCAATGCCGTAACAATCGGGGTAACGGATTTGCGGTGCCGAACTCAACAACAAAATCTTTTTGGGGGCCAGCCTGTCCAATATTCTTAAAATGCTTGTGCGCAAGGTGGTTCCGCGCACAATGCTATCGTCAATAATAACCAAACTATCCTGCCCCGGCCTGATGGTTCCGTAAGTCACATCATACGCCCCGCCCACAACACCCTCACGGTCGTTGTCGTTGGTAATAAAGGTGCGCATTTTGGCATCTTTTATCAGCACTTTCTGCCTGCGGGGTTTCCAGTCTAAAATTTCCCTTAATTTTTGGGCATCCTTAACCGGATCGATGCCTGCAATCGCCTCTGCCTGCTTCTCCCTAATAATGTCGTGCACGCCGTCAATCAAACCGTAAAATGCAGTGGCCGCGGTATTCGGCACATAGGCAAAAACAGCATTGTCAAAATCATTATCGAGGCGCTGTGCCACCTGCTTGCTCAACACCCGGCCCAGTTCCCGGCGTTCGGCATAAATATCGGCATCGTTGCCCCTTGCAAAGTAAATTCTCTCAAACGAACAGCTCAGTTTCTTTGTGGGCTCAACAATGTTCACCTCTGCCACCTGCCCGGCTTTTCTCACAATCAAAGCATTGCCCGGACCCAATTCCTGTATGTCTTCAATTGCAGTATTAAAAACGGTTTGAATCGCACTTCTTTCCGAAGCAACCACCACCACCTCTTCATTCTGGTAATAAAAACTGGGCCTAATCCCCGCCGGATCCCTAACAATGAAAGCATCGCCATGGCCTAGCAAACCCACCATGTTGTAACCGCCATCCACATTTTTAAACGACCGCTTCAACACATTCACCAGGTTCATTTCCTCTATAATCTTATCTGTGATCTCGCGGTTGTCAAAACCCTGACTCTTAAAAATCTTGAACAATCGCTGGTTTTCTTCATCAATAAAATGACCGATCTTTTCCAGCATCAATACATTGTCGCTTTTCTCTTTGGGCTGTTGCCCCAAGTCTATCAGCGTTTGAAACAGCTCATCTACATTCGTTACATTATAATTGCCCGCCAGCATCAGGTTTCGGGCCATCCAATTGTTCTGCCTTAAAAACGGATGGATGTTCTCCAAGCTGTTTCCCCCGTAGGTACCGTACCGCAAATGCCCCAGCAACAACTCGCCGGCATAGGGATAATGCTGTTTGAGATACTCCAAATCCTCGCGCTTCTCTTCCGGTAACTGCGCATAGGTAACCGCCACTTCATCAAAAATATCGCTAATCGCCGTTTTCGACGCGCTGCGCTTTCTGGCCAAATAACGCGCCCCAAAATCAGGGTCCAGTTTCACCACGCCAATGCCCGCGCCATCCTGCCCGCGGTTCAGCTGTTTGGTCATTAAAAACTGCAATTGCCTCAGTCCGTAAAGGGGTGTTCCGTATTTTTCTCGGTAAAAGCTGAGGGGTTTTCGCAACCGAATGAAGGCCACCCCGCATTCGTGCTTAATGGAATCACTCATTCCTATTCAGGGATGGCAAAGTTAATGCGCTTTTTTCAGTTTCAACCCCCGTCTTCACTAAATTTGTGGTATGCGGTGCACGATTTTGGTTGGCTTTGCCTGTATGTTTCTACAAACAACAGGACAGTCAATTACACAGTTCTCTTGTACCCCTGAGAGTAGCCCCGATTTTTTACTTAAACGGTGGCTGGGCAAACAATACTCATTATCTTATGGATTGGCTTCGGCTTCCGTCAGTACAAATAACCCCAGCCACCACTCCTATTTTCTCACTTACCGCGGTGTGCCCCTCAACGGCATCATGGTTTCCCGTTTATGCAAGGGCCAAATGTGCTTGGTTGTGGCCAACGAATTGTCCACCTGCAACTTCGAAACCAACAATATTGCAAACCCACAAAAACTCTTCTGGTTTTACGACAGCAGCCTCTGCCTTTGGCAACTTTTCCGGGTTTCCACCCGGTCCGGCTTCGAAATTCGTACGCATATTCAAACCAACACTGCGCAAACCATCAACCGCCGCATTTTTTTCAGTCCTGACACCCTCATTCCCGCCCGCATTTTCAATCCAGACCCCCTTAGCCCCGGCAATTTTGTTTACGGACAACCCCAAACCGATGCCGGCGACAGCAACAGCAATTTTTTCGAACAGCAATACCGCTGGATAAAACTGCCCTGCCACATTTCCGGCGATAGTTTTATTCCGGGTACAACCCGCGTGCAGTTGGCTGCAATCAGCGCACCCGCCACTCCAAAAACCTTTACCAAAACTTCGTTCGCCCACAACCGCAGTCAACCTTCATTCGAAGATGCCATGGCTGTTTATCACCTTCACCGCTGTTACCAATGGTGGGATTCGCTAGGGTTCGGTTTTCGAGCCGATACCGTTTTAGTCGATGCACATGCACTCGGCGGCGCCGATGAAAGCGCGTATAATCCCACACCCAATCCGCCAACCATCGAGTGGGGAACGGGCGGAGTTGACGATGCCGAAGATGCCGATGCACTCATTCACGAATACACACACGCCGCTATACAAGGCGCACTTCCTCGCAGTTATCAGGGAACCCAAAGGCAATCGATTGAAGAAGGTATTTGCGATTTTATGGCCGTGGCATACAGCCGTTTGTGGACTCTCAATCAAGGTGGCAGGGTTTACAACTGGGACGGGCACAACATCTTCTGGGAAGGTCGCAATCTGGAAAACAGCAGAACCTTTCCGGCCTCTCTCACCAACCAACCCCATACCGACGGACAAATTTTCGGTGCCGCCCTTTTCGACCTCATGCAAGAATGCGGTCGCGATAGCGTGGTAAAACTGCTTCTCGCCGCCATGCCGCTGCTGTTACCCAATATCACCATGCCTCAGGCCGCACAACTTCTTATCAAAACTGATAGTCTGGTTTTTGGCTCTAAATACAACTGGCCCATTGTGAAAGCATTTTTTCCGCGCGGATTATTACCCGGTTTGGCTGTGCATGACCTTATTAATCAAAAAAAGATGCAGGTTTTAAACAGCCGCGGATTTTCTATGGGAGAAAAAGCCCTTTTCTGGGCAGATCAGCCGGGTGTAATCAATATATATACCGTTTCAGGCCAAAAGGTAAATAATTTAAAGGTAAGTCAAGGCTGGAACTCCCTAAACGGCAATGATTTTCAGCCCGGTATCTGGATTTTCGAATTCAATGGCCTTTCCTTTAAGCTCCACAAGGCAGCATTTTAAGCCATTTTTGGTACATTCAACTTGCTTGTCATTCTAATTTGTTAAGTTTGCCCTATGGACATCCGCATGCCTTTTAACCTCAACAAGTGGATTGAGGAAAACCGACACCTGCTGAAACCCCCGGTTGCCAACAAAAACCTGTACCCCGAAGGCACCGATTACATCGTCATGATTGTGGGCGGTCCAAATGCCCGAAAGGATTATCATTACAACGAAACGGAAGAGCTTTTCTATCAACTCGAAGGTGAAGCCCTTATCAAAATTCAGGTGGATGGAAAATGTGTTGAAGTTCCTTTAAAGGCCGGCGATATGTACTTGCATCCGGCCGGTGTTCCGCACAGCCCCGGACGCATGGCTGGCGGTATCGGACTGGTTATTGAACGGGTTCGCGAAAAAAAGGGGTATAAAGACGGCCTTTTGTGGTTCTGCGACAAATGCAATAACAAATTGCACGAGGTTTACTTCGAACTGCAAAACATCGAAACAGATTTTCTGCCTCATTTTAAGCATTATTTTGGTTCAGAAGATTTGCGTACCTGTAAAAATTGCGGTCATACCATGGAGGCTGACCCTCGTTTTGTGTAAGTATTTTTGCGTTTTGTTAAACAATATTTCGGTGGTCAATTTACCGAATACAATTTCTCCCCGGCTTCTACATTCAGCTCCAGTTTGTGTGTTGCA
This sequence comes from Flavobacteriales bacterium, assembly GCA_947459165.1. Lineage (GTDB taxonomy): Bacteria > Bacteroidota > Bacteroidia > NS11-12g > UBA955 > RGEC01. The sequence goes on along the minus strand of CANHCW010000001.1, from coordinate 4,041 downwards.
GGCACCACAGGACAAGCATAGTTGTGGTTGTAATGACAAAATGGATTGTACGCCTGATTGAAATCGAGCCATAATTCCTCCGCAACCCTGAATTCGATGTAGCGCCCCCCTCCGTAAGTGGTTTTTCCGTTGCTTAAATCCCGGAACATCACAAACAGAATTTTTTTATCCAAATCCTCAAAATAAACGGGAATACTGAAGGCTTTTCCTTGCATCACAAATTTTAAAGTGCCCGCAGGTTCGTAGTCTCGGGTCTTTCCTTTGGTATCGGAAATGGTTGCTGTATTGCCGGTAACTGTTTTATCCCATTCTGCCTTCACCCTCCATTTTAAATCAACAGGAAAATAGTTCAGCCCAGTAAAATCAGGACCCTGGTCATGGAACGGACTGGAGGCATTCATGGCAAAGGCTTTGTCCTTGTCCTTTCTGCCGGCCAAAATGTTCTGTATATATGCTGAATCGTTTGCACCCGAAGGCTTCTGTTCAAGAGACTTTTGATTGCCCGAACAGGCAAACAAGAATACAATCACCACGAAATAGAGGGTTTTTCTCATGCTGCCTGCAAATTTCCCTAATTTCGCATTCAGGTGAAAGCCATTTTACAGTTTTTCCGTTATGCAAAACCTTTCAAAGGTCTAATTCTGCTGAATTTCGGTTTTAACCTTTTATTCGTTGTACTCAACCTCTGCACCCTGCTCATGATTATGCCGGTGCTCAAGTTTCTGTTTAAACCAAAAGATCCTCCGCCTTCGGTCGATACCAAAGGATTAGATGTTGGCAACTGGTTTGCAGCAGTTTACAACGATTTTATTCAGTGGTTTGGCAGTATGGCCAAAGGCGACCCATTAAAAGCACTGGCCATGTTGTGCGTGGCACTTATTCTTATCACCATCATCAAGAACCTGAGCCGCTTTGCCGCCATGGCGGTTATGGCCAAACTGCGCAATCTGGCCGTGCGAAATATGCGCATGAACATTTACAACCGCTGCCTTGAACTGCCTGTGGCCTATTTCAACGAAGAAAGAAAGGGAGATTTGCTTTCTCGCATGAGCAACGACATGAAAGAAATTGAGTTCGCCCTCATGGTATCGCTGGAGGCCCTGTACATGCAACCCCTTACCATTTTGCTTTTTCTGAGCACCTTGCTCATTCTTTCACCACAATTAACCCTTTACATTATTTTATTCTTGCCCATCACAGCCTTGGTTATTGGTTTGCTCAGCAAAAGCCTGAGAAGAAAAAGCACCCGCAATCAGGAACTCGCAGGCCGCATCATGTCTGCATTCGAAGAAACCATCGGTGGCATGCGCATCATCAAAGCGTTTAATGCCTCGGAATTCTTCAAAAAGAAATACAGCAGTGAAGATCTTGCCTACACCAATAACAACATCGGTGTACAGCGCCGCTACGATTTGTCTTCACCCCTAAGTGAAACCATTGGTATCGCTGTTTCTGCCTTGCTTTTGTGGATTGGAGGCAACATGGTTTTCAAAGGCAACCTCAACCCTGAGTTTTTTCTGACTTATTTTGCCATTTTCAGCCAACTTATCAATCCGTTCAAGGCCCTGAGCACATCTTACTCGGCAGCTGTTCGCGGACAGGCAAGTCTAAAACGCATTCACGAACTTATTGATGCACCTATTACTGTCGCCGACCCGGTTTTCGCCAAACAGCCCACTTTTAAAAGCACCATTGAACTTAGGGGTGTTCATTTCGGTTACAGCGAACAAAAACAGGTTCTGCACGACATTAACCTTACCATTCGCAAAGGTCAAACCATAGCATTGGTTGGTCCCAGCGGTGCCGGAAAAACCACTCTCACAGATTTATTGGCCCGCTTTTACGATGTTAATTCAGGTGCCATTTTGCTCGACGGACACGATTTAAGAGAATTTAAACAGGAAGATCTCCGCCAGCTTCTTGGAATGGTCAGTCAGGAAAGCATTCTTTTCAACGATACGGTTCGCAACAACATAGCGCTGGGTAAACCCGAAGCGGCAACTGAAGACATTATTCAGGCAGCAGAAGCCGCTTATGCCCACGAATTCATTACACAGCTTTCCGATGGTTATGAGACCAACATTGGAGAAAGGGGCAGCAAGTTAAGCGGAGGTCAACGACAGCGTCTGGGAATCGCAAGGGCGTTGTTAAAAGACCCCGAAATTCTCATTCTGGATGAAGCTACCAGCGCACTGGATAGTCAAAGTGAAAAAATGGTACAAGCGGCCCTGGAAAAACTCATGCAAAACCGCACCAGCATTATCATTGCGCACAGACTAAGCACCGTTACCCACGCCGATTTAATTGTGGTCATGGATCAGGGCAGAATCACCGAGGTGGGAACGCACAACGAACTGATGGCTAAGAACGGATTGTATTCTAACCTCATCCGTTTACAGCAACTGGCGTAATCAGAATCAACTGTTAAACCAGTAAACCCATTTAAAGGCCAAACTTCTGTCTTTGGTCATAAAAAACGGATCGTAATTCTCGGAGTAAACAATGAAAAAATCACTCATGGGCCTGTATCTCCATTGGAAACGCACATTGATATTTACATTTTCCGACTGTGTATTGTACTGAAGAAAGGCGGTTAGGTACATAATGGTGCTAAGGCTGTATTCTGTTTTCAAACCCACCAAATGCAACACAGAGGTGTCGAGTGAGGGAATGCCAATATCAATTCTGCGGTAATTTAAATTAAACAGCCACCGTGGCTGAATGCGATACTGCAATGCAGTCACCGTTGTAAATTTCCTTCCCCCGAAATATTGTCCATACCCCATTTCCAATGAGCCATTGAGCCTTTTGCGATTGTTACTGGTGAATACACCCGAAACGCTGTTGAAGTTGTATTTGCCCGTAATCAAACTCGTATTTTTTCCGAAAGGTGAAAAAGGCAAAAACAAATTAAAGAATTCATTTGAGAAGGTCAGTTTCACCAGTGCACTATTCTGAAAGTTAATCCTTCCGTAAACTTGGGTTAGTCTTTCGGTTGACTCTCCCGCACTATCGAAATAAGAACTGTTATAAGCAGTAAACGAATAGTTATTAATCAATTTGCTTTTAGGGTAAAAAACGCGTGTTACAAGCGGTTCCAAACGACCATAACTCATGAAATAGGTTTTCTTTACTGAGGGATCATAATTTTCAATTCTGGGAACAAAACCTGTTGGCGCCCTGAATGTTGAACTGACATATTCGTGGTTCCACATCAATTCCCATTTCAATGTGCGGTAAAACAAGAAACTGGCATGTGCATATCCCTGATTTGATTTCAGACCTGAATAAAGCGCCTTTTGTATGAATGCCTTGCCAACCCAGCGATTGTTGGAGGTAAGTAAATTGTATTCAAGTCCCGCAATTGAGGAAGAGGCAGCATCCTTTTGCCCCGTATTCATCTGGTTGACAAAAATACCGCCAACCGTACTGGCGGTAAATACCCTTCTTTGAAACGCTGCAACGGTGTAGTTCTTTCCAGGTAGATTCGAGGAATCAACTCCCCGCGTTTGTACATTCATCAGCCCAACCCTCAGGTCTTTCCCCAGTTTGCCTGTTATCCTTGCACCGGCATCAATAGGTATATTACCTGCCGAAGACAAACCAATTCGCCTGCTGAAAAATGGCCTGATTTGCCTGAAACCAAACTGTGCAAACAGATCGCTGTTTTCTATAAAAAATTGGCGTCTTTCAGGAAAAAACAAGTTAAATCGGGTGAGGTTTATCTGTTGTTCGTCTACATCCACTTGAGCAAAATCAGGGTTCACCGTAAGATCAGCATTCAGTGAGGTACTCACTGCAATCTTGGCATCCATTCCCAAGCGTGGCGAATTGCTATTTAAAAATTCTCCTTTCCCTCCTCGAGCTAAGCTACTCACATAGGGAATGAAGGCAATATTCGGACCCTTTCTTTTGGGTGGATCTGTCCAAATGAGTTCCCCGGTAAAAATGAGTGCGCTGATATTGAACATTCTGGGAATCTTCACCCAGGTACTCACTTCGTTGTTTTTGAAGTCAGAACGGGCCACATTGATTTTCCAT